>JAEUVM010000210.1 GCA_016787125.1 Chitinophagaceae bacterium
AGGCGGCCTTTTTCCTGGTGCTGCGCTGCCACGAGGTAATATACTTCCATAATGGCCGCATCAAAATCATTGGCAAGGGTAATACTGGTATTGCTGAACGAAAACGTGGGTATAAACTCTTTTGCCAGGTAGTTTTCGGTGTGCTGTACTGCCGCTGCTGTGGGTTGTTCTGCTCCTTCCTTTAGCGGAACGACGTGAAAGATAAGGCCCTCCCGCTGCAGGTGTCTGCCCAGTTTCGCTTCCTTATAAGTAAAGTAAACCGGCCGGGTATTGATGTTATTTACCAATATATCAAACAGTAGTATTTCGCTGGAAAATAAATAGTTATCCAAATTGATGACAATACTGTTTCCGATACCTGGTTGCTTTTCCACTTTGGCAAAAAGCGCCGGGTTTACTGCAAGCACTGCTTCTTTTGCCGGATATGTGAGGTAGCTGAAATCCTCACCCGTTTCACGGTAGGTGCCAAGCTGCAGCATTTTTACAAGTTCCGCCAGTGTGGCCTGCTTGCTTTCCGGCCAGTTCATCCGTTGCTCATACCGGGCATATTCAAACTCCTTACGGCCGAACTGTTCCGGCGTGGTGCTGAACACCACCTTCTTACTTTCCTTCAATCCCTTCACCCACGGCACCAGCCCGAGCAGGCTGATGTTGATCACTGTCACATCGCGGCGATACTTTTGCGATTCCTGGGCATACAAGAGCGGATAGGTATCATTATCTCCGTAAGTAAACAGGATGGCATTCGGGGCGCAGGCCGACAGATAGTTTTTAGCGATAGCCAGAATTGTTTGGTCGGGTGCCACCTGGCTCAGGTAGCCGCCAGCGTACAGGTCGTTGCGGCACATCTTCATCATCATATAGCCATGCATGGTTTCATTGAATACTTTCATCGCCGAATTGCCCACCATTGCCTGGTAGCGGGGATGCAGTTCTGCCAGCTTTTTGTACACCATAATGGCACTGTCTATATACAGTTTCACTTTCAGGATGCGTTCCTGTGAAGGCATTTCCAGCATACCCAGCGGCTGGCGCAACGGATCATTGCCATAATAAGTGCCACCCTGGTGATACCACAGGTAGTTGGATGCAAAAGAGGAATAAGCCCGGCCCAGCCCTTCCAGCAGGGTATCTTCCGTACCGGTGTAATTGCGAAAATCATTGATCATATCCTCCGCCCAGTTATTATACCCGTAATAGCGGCAGCGTTCATACCCATAATAATTGAAGGAGATGCTGCCACCCGACAGGTATTCATCCATTTTTTCTTCCACTTTCTCCGGGTCGCCTTCAGTCATGTATTTCAGCGGTTGATATTTACCAGTGGCGGCCGACCAGAAAAGCTGCTCACTCAGTATGCTGTCACTTTTCATCCTGTCTACCACATCTGCATACCAGCCGTCCTTTCGTTTGGCAAATAAAAGACCCTGGGTGTAGTCTTCCGTTTCAAAACTGTATTCATTGAAAAACTTATTCAGCACATCCGGGTAAGATGGAAAAGCAGCTTGCGCAAAAAATACAACGGGCAACAGCAGGCTTATTATACACATCAGGAACCATTTCTTCATGGCGGTAATATTTTATCCAATATACAAAAGAGTTGCAGATATATTTCTCGCGGAGGCGCAACGGCGCAGCAGATTTCACGCAAAGGCGCTAAGAATTTCTCGCGGAGGCGCAGCGGCGCAGAGGAGAAGAACACCTCGATCTTTCAGCAATAATCAATAATTAATAATCAGTAATCCAGCCGGTATTTCTCGCAAAGCCTCAACAACGCAAACAAGAACGACACCCGGGCCTTTCAGCAATAATCAATAATCAGTAATCGGCACTCCAGGCTATATGAAACAAGACCCATTTCAATACCCCTGCACCCGAAACAATTATCTTTGTCGCCCTCATGGAGATAAGTTGTACAAATACGGAAAGATCATTGCTGGATAAAGTGGCTGCCGCTTCCTCCACACTCGGCATAGAGGCCTGGGTGGTGGGCGGCTTTGTGCGGGATAAACTGCTGGGCCGTGATGCAAAGAAAGACCTTGACTTTGTATGCATCGGCGATGGCATGGCGCTGGCCCGGCAAACAGCAACTATGTTTGATCCTGAACCACAGGTGGATTATTTCAAAACCTACGGCACGGCTCATATCCGCACCCGCAGTGAGGATGATGAAAGCGGAGGGTTCGATCTGGAATTTGTCGGCGCCCGCAAGGAAAGCTATCACCCCGATTCCCGCAACCCCAGCGTAACACCCGGTAGCATGGAGGATGATCAGCAGCGGCGTGACTTCACCATCAATGCCATGGCCATCAGTCTGAATAAGACAGATTATGGCGCACTCGTGGATCCTTTCAATGGTATGCAGGACCTCCATGACAAGATCATCCGCACCCCGCTGGATCCTTCCCGCACTTTCAGTGACGACCCGCTGCGGATGATGCGGGCTATCCGCTTTGCCACCCAACTTGGTTTTACCATCGAAGAAAAAACCTGGCAGGGGATGCTGGATAATGCAAGCCGTATAAAGATCATCACACAGGAACGTATCACTGATGAGCTGAACAAGATAGTACTCTCACCAAAACCATCTGTGGGCTTTGACCTGCTGTATAAAAGCGGGGTGCTGCACCTCATCTTCCCGCTGATGACAGAACTCGCCGGCGCCGAATACCGCGACGGTCATGGACATAAAGACAATTTTTACCACACCCTGCAGGTGCTGGATAATTTATCTGCACACACTGACGACCTCTGGTTGCGCTGGGCTGCCATCCTTCATGACATTGCCAAACCAGCCACCAAGCGATATGAAGAAGGACACGGCTGGACCTTTCACGGCCATGAAGCGGTGGGTGGACGGATGGTACCTAAGATATTTACCAAACTGAAGCTGCCGCAAAATGAAAAGATGCGGCTGGTGAAAAAGCTGGTGGAACTGCACCTGCGTCCCATTTCGCTTACCAAGGAAAACATCACCGACTCGGCCATCCGCCGGTTGCTCTTTGATGCCGGCGACGACTTCGATGCCCTCATGATGCTTTGCGAAGCCGACATCACTTCTAAAAACAAACAGAAGGTAAAACGCTACCTCGACAACTTTCAATTGGTGCGTCAGCGCTGCAAAGAGGTGGAAGAAAAAGACCATGTACGCAACTGGCAGCCGCCTATCACCGGTGAGATCATCATGCAAACCTTCGGGCTGCCGCCTTCCAAACCCGTGGGTATCATTAAAGATGCCTTAAAAGATGCCATGCTGGATGGGGTGATACCTAACACTTACGAAGCGGCCTATGCTTTTATGCTGGAAAAAGGCAAGGAATTGGGGCTTAAGGCACATTAATTTGCGTCATTGATCAAATAATTCCGGAAAAGGAATATGAATACAGCATCTCAGGTTAAAGAATATATCAACAGTCATCCTGTGCCAAAGCGTGAGGATATGGCTGCATTGCACCAGTTGATGCTTGATGCAATGCCTGGCTGTAAGCTTTGGTTCCTGGATGGTAAGAACAGCGAAGGGAAGGTTGTTTCAAATCCCAACATAGGCTACGGTCATTACACTATTAAGTATGCCGATGGAACAAGCCGGGAGTTTTACCAGGTTGGCCTGAGTGCCAACAAGACCGGGATTTCTGTGTACATCCTTGGCCTGGATGATAAGATGTACCTGGCCAACAGGTATGGCAAAAAGATAGGGAAGGCAAGTGTGACTGGTTATTGTATAAAGTTCAGGACACTGAAAGAAATAAATGCGGAAGTGCTTATAGATGCTGTCCGTGATGGGGCAGCTCAAACAAAAAAGAAAAGATGAATTTTTTTCTGAAACCAGTCAGACGATAATAAAGCGTTTGCCAAATGTCATAAATTCACAGATCATCAACCATTCATTAGGAAGACATGAGGCAGCTATTTATCCTGGCAATTTCTGCATTATTTTCATTTGTTAATATTTCCGGGCAGGCAGAGAAGGCAAGGCTCAACATCTCGCACCTTACTGGCGATTTTTATATTTACACCACTTACAACACGTACGAAAACGACCGGGTGCCGGCAAACGGGATGTATCTGGTAACGAATATGGGCGTTGTAATGTTTGATACGCCATGGGATACCACCCAGTTTCAACCCTTACTCGATAGTATACAGTCCAGGCATAACAAACCTGTGGTAATGTGCTTCGCCACACACTGGCACAGCGATAAAACAGCCGGGCTCGAATACTACAGGCAGCAGGGGATAAAAACCTACACCACGGTTCTTACGGATTCACTCAGCAAAAAGAACAATAAGAAAAGGGCGGAATTCCTGATGACAAAGGACACTGTTTTTAATGTGGCACAATATTCCTTCGAGACCTATTATCCCGGTGAAGGGCATACGTCCGATAATATAGTGATCTGGTTTAAGAAAGAGAGGATACTTTTTGGGGGATGCCTGGTAAAGGGTGCAAGCGATGAAAGCCTGGGTTACCTCGGCGATGCCAATGTGACGGCCTATGCAGCCACTCTTAAGAACGTAAAGCGAAAATGCAGACGGCCTGAATATATTATCGTTGCGCACAGCGACTGGAAGGACATCAGTTCCCTGGAGCATTCTATAATGATGGCAAAGAAATTAAGGAGAAAATCCCTCCGTGGCAGGTAATTGGTTAATATATTCCCGGGGTAATAATTACATATAAATAAGCCACCCTTTCTATGAGTGGCTTATAGACAGTGTTCTCGTACTGTTAGTTACTTACAGTTTTTGCAGGAGCAGTTGCTGCCGCAGGTACAGTTTTCGCAAGTACAATTGGTGTTAGCACATTTTTGCTGTTCTTTTTGAGTGGTGTTACTCAGCCTGATTTTTGATTTCATAACAATTCTTTTTTTTGTTTGTGATTTGTTGACGAATCAAAAATAGAATCATTCCGGCAGGGCATTGTTACATCACTTTGGGGAAGAGTTATATTATTTTGTCTTATACCTGGTCGAGTAATTTCCGTTTTTGAGAACCAACCTGTCGGAAGTGAGAGGGAGTAAGGCCTGTGATTTTTTTAAACTGATTGGAAAGATGCGCTACGCTGCTGTATTCCAGTTCAAAGGCAATTTCTGATAAACTCATTTCTTTATATACCAGGAGTTCTTTTACTTTTTCAACCCGTTGTTCTATAAAATAGCTTTCAATGGTGCGTCCCTCCGCAGAGGAGAAAAAACCACTGAGGTAAGTGTATTCATTATGCAGGTGGTAGGATAGATAAGCCGATAGTTTCATTTTCGATACCTTTTCATCCACTTCATTTCTTGCTTTCTTTATCACCAATTGTTTAATTCTTTCAATGGTTCTGCTCGTTTTGTTATCGATGAGTTCAAGGCCTATTTTTGTAAGATTTTCAGTCAGCGATTCTGTGAGAGGTGACAATAGTTTGCCTGTTAAATGAATTTCACCGATGATAACCTGCTGAAAAGGTATTTTTAAATTTCTCAAGACGTCTTCTACTGCCAATATACATCGGCGGCATACCATATTTTTCACAAACAATGTGAATGTCTCCATAATATAAAAAGTATATGAATCAGTACTTGTTAAATTTCACTTTCCTTCAGGGAATTATAAATACCCAGGCACCCGGTCGAGCAAAAGTAGATTTCTTCCACTCCGGGACACTTAACCGCAATTTCTTTATTCAGTATTAGCATGTGACAAACCGGATCAACAAAGAATGAAGTCTGGCATTCTCCGGTTAATTCAGCTAATTCATTTTCTTCTTTTATATTTTTAAATCTGTACCTGCCTATTGGTGTAAGGGTAAACAGAGACTTGTTTTCCAGTGCTGCAATAAACTCCTGTGAGCACCAAAATGTGCCCGGATTGGCTTTTTTTGCTATTCGGGATGTGAGGTTTATTGCTGATCCGAAATGGCTGTTATTCCGGGTAAGCACTTCGCCGTAATGAAGGCCGCCGTGAACACGTAGAAAATTATCCTCCCTCGCTGTGTTTTTTATGATCATGGCAGCCGTGGAAAGCAGGTTGTCTGCAGATGCTGACATGATCATCACTTCGTCTCCGACCCTTTCGGTTAGCTTGCTGTCGCCAACAAGTGAGTCGTTTACAATTTCAATGTACCTGTCAATCAGGTTTGCTGCTGAAAAAGCGCCATGGGTTTCTGTAAGTGCTGAATAGCCAGAAAGATCTGCCATCAATATGCCTGTATTTTGTCCGGAGCTCATCAGCTTACTTTTTTATCTCTTTTAAATACCAATAAGAAATAAAGACCGTCAATTATATCTATTATAAAGCAATATGTTGGCCAGTACACGGGTATATCTGTTTTTATTGCAAACTTGTTGTGATGAAATATATCCCAGATGCCATGTAAAATAATTCCGTAGGCTATTAATCTGCTGTTGCGGGTGTAACCAACAGTTGCCATGAAGTATAAGGCGAGGGCAAATGTTATTTCGATAACCAGTAGATTAACCGGGTTGTCTTTTAAGGAGAACCCGACATATATAAATGCTATGGCAACCAATATAGTTGCAGCAAATAACCGGGTGGTAATATACCTGGTTAACAGCCGTGATAGAATAATTATTGCAATGGCAGTGACAATTCCTGAAATTATTTCAGCCATTTAAGCATGTTTAATTAACTAAAGTTAACGATAAGTTCAGGTCGTTCTTTTTTTATATTATTGCTGCCAAATGACTGAATTTTAAGCTTGCATTTAGAATCACTCATTTGATAATGAAAGATCAATGGGAAATGATATTAGCTGTAAAAACAAACCCCCGGCTCATCACCGGGGGATTTGATGGAAGGTAAGCCCTTGCGGACTGTGGCCCATTTTTGTTTCCCGTCAAAAATGAAAATCACACTTACCCTTTAATTTTCGCCTCCTGTTCACGGACCAGCTTCTCTATTTCGTCCAGGTGGGCCAGTTCAAATTGTTTTTCCGGTTTAGGCACTTTTTCAAGTGCGGCATTCACGGCCTGTTCCACTGCTTTGGCTTCCTGTGGCTTGATACCTTTTTGCAGTGCCACATCATACATGGCCCTTACCAGGATGGTGCCGCAGCGGTGTATACTCGGGTTGAAGAGCTTTACACATACGTGATCGCCGCAGCAGGCCTGTACGATCGCTGCATCGGTGAAGTGATTTACATAATAAATACCTCCCAGCAGCCGGAAACTCCACACTGCTTTGATGTAATAAATACCGGGCGGTACTTCCACTTCCAGGTGGCCACAGCGGGCGGGCATCACCACATACTTCCGGCCGCAGTATTGCAGCACATTTCCATCACAGTCGTAAATGGTAACATACCAGGTACGCTGATCTATGCCGCAGGGATTATCCATTGCGGATACATAGATGTTGAGTTTTGTCATTCCCATGATTGTTCCTCCTTTCCAGGCCATGATCCGGCCTGTTTGATTGTTTAATGGTTAAAAAATAAAACTATTCTTCACCTTCAGAACAATGCCCTGCCCGTTCACCCATGGCGGGTGCGGTATGCTTTTCAGCAACCGCAACCGTTGTTCAACTTGTGGTAAAATGGTGAATTGCCGGCAGGCGGGAAATACATAGCACTCCAGGTTTAATGGTTAAGGTCATTTTTCAGTAATGTCCGGCGTATCTGCAACAGGCCGGGTACTATCAGAGTGGTTAAGCAACTATTGCTTCAGCAGGGTTACGGTACGAAGAGAGAGTGTGTTTGACGGGAATCAGGTGCAAGGTATGAATGGTTACTGGAGGAGTCAATACCAAAAACAGGGTATTTGTAAATACTAACGGACAGGCCGGTCATATAAGAAGGGCCTGCATCATACAGCAGGCCTTTCAAGAGTAGTGAGTTTATTTATTTTGGTAAAAACGCTTTTACCTGTGTGGCAGCCGCTTTTGCAAAAGGCAATACGCCGTTGGAATCAATGGTGCCGTCCGTGGCTACGAATATTTTGCATACCACATTCTCCACCACAAAGATGAAGTAGTGCTGCCGCTGTACCATACCAAAAGCTTTCATCATTTCCATGGCTTTGGCAGATTCCCGGTACACTTTTATTTCTTCAGCTCCTTCTATCATGAATGTGCCCTTTACCGGTTCTCCGTCTTCTGAATTCTGCTGGAGGTTCATCCGGTGCCATTTCAGGGCATCCTGCTTATTTTCAAACACCCAGCGTATATCAACACTTCGCTGATAATGGTTGTCCTTTTTATCCATATTATACACATGGAGGCGGGTATTCGTTTCTCCGGGTAGCAGCCCGTATTTGCTGAAGAAAGATATGGGCGTAAAAATGTTTCCGGGATTTTCTTCCCTGTACACGGGTTCAGGCTCTTTCTTTTCTGCCAGCAGGGTGGAGAGGATGGTGCAGTTTTGCAGCATGAGTGATACGGCAATCTCGTTGAAACGGGCATGCGTGGCAGAGTCGAGCAGGTAATCAAGTGTAATGATCTTCTTATTCAGCAGGTTGGTGATGCTGAGGCTCTGGCAGGTTTCCACCATCATTACAATAGAATCCTGTGGCAGTTTTGGATCCACTTCTCCCAGGCAATCACACCAGTATTTTGCATGGGCTTTGGCTGCGGTGCTGTCTTGTGTATATGCAGTGGTGGCGAGGAGAAGGGAAATGGCCAGGATCATAGTTCGCATGGTAGCTGTATTTTATTAAATGTAGTTATAAATCTGAAGGCAGTACTACCCGGCAGCGGGTATTCTGGGTTATTTGGCTAAAGCCGGTCGTTCAGAAAATACATTTTCCCCGCATTAAAACCCGGGGCAATAAACAAAGCGGGTATTCCGGGTTGTTTGGCTAAAGCGGATATTTGAAAAGAAGAAGATTTTCAGGTTGCAATTCAAGATGGCATTTTGAAATAAAAACCCGCCTCTTCCGAAGCGGGTCTTATCTCGTAACTCAAAGCTCATAGCTCGCAGCTGTCTTTAATACCGATAATGTTCCGATTTGAACGGACCTTCTTTGGTAATACCGAGGTATTCAGACTGTGCAGTCGTCAGTTCATCCAGTTCCACGCCGATCTTGGCAAGGTGCAGGCGGGCCACTTTTTCATCCAGGTGTTTGGGAAGCACATACACTTTGTTGTCGTATTTGCTGTGGTTCTGCCAGAGTTCGATCTGGGCCAGTGTCTGGTTGCTGAATGAGTTGCTCATTACAAAAGAAGGGTGTCCGGTGGCACAACCCAGGTTTACCAGGCGGCCTTCTGCCAGGATGATGATGTCTTTTCCATCCACATTGTAGATATCCACCTGCGGTTTGATGGTGTCTTTGGTATTGCCGTAGTTGGTATTCAGCCAGGCAATATCAATTTCAATATCAAAGTGGCCGATATTACAAACGATAGCTTTATCCTTCATCAGTTTGAAATGCGCACCGGTGATCAGGTCGCGGCAACCGGAAGCTGTCACAATGATATCGGCTTCTTTTACCGCATCTATCATTTTCTTTACTTCAAAGCCGTCCATGGCAGCCTGCAGTGCACAGATCGGGTCGATCTCCGTTACGATAACACGGCATCCGGCACCAGCCAGTGAGGCGGCAGAGCCTTTACCCACATCACCATAACCACCCACCACAGCGATCTTTCCGGCCAGCATTACATCAGTTGCACGACGGATAGAATCCACCAGTGATTCTTTACAGCCGTACTTATTATCAAATTTGGATTTGGTAACAGAATCGTTCACATTGATGGCGGGCATCGGCAGGGTGCCTTTGGCCACTCTTTCATACAGGCGGTGTACACCGGTAGTGGTTTCTTCAGATATACCTTTTACATGCTGTACCAGTTCAGGATAGGTGTCAAGTACCATATTGGTAAGGTCACCTCCATCATCCAGTATCATGTTCAGCGGCTTGTCTTTACCACCAAAGAATAATGTTTGCTCAATACACCAGTCAGCTTCTTCCTGTGTTTGTCCTTTCCAGGCAAATACACCGATACCTGCAGCGGCAATTGCAGCAGCGGCATGGTCTTGTGTGGAGAAAATATTGCAGGAACTCCATTTTACTTCAGCGCCAAGGGCTGTGAGTGTTTCGATCAGCACGGCAGTCTGGATGGTCATGTGAAGGCAACCGGCAATACGGGCACCTTTTAATGGCTGGGAAGGACCGTATTCTTTACGGATGCTCATCAGACCGGGCATCTCGGCTTCGGCCAGTCTTATTTCTTTACGTCCCCATTCTGCAAGGGAAATGTCGGCCACCTTGTAAGGCAGGCTGAAATCAATGGATTTTGTTACAGTAGACATTTTGTTTGTTTTTTAATTTCGGCGGCAAAGTTACAGGTTAGCGCTTTGCATGCCTAATGGTTATTCACGTTGTTAATAATATTCGTTGTTCGGGCAGTACCTGGCCCATTGACAACGGGTACAAAATTCAGTGTCTTTGATAAGAAAAAAGTTGCCCTGTGGCAATTAACCAGCCTTGGCTATGTTTTTCCGGATCCGGCTCAGGGAGGTGGGAGTGACCCCGATAAAGGATGCGAGGTATTTTTGAGGTATGGCATCCAGGTAGGCTGGTTTTTTCAAAAGATCCCTGTATCGTTTTTCTGCTGAATCCGTTTGCAGTGCGGTGAATCTTTCCAGCAGGTTGAGGATCACATCTTCCCAGAAGTTTCTCATCATTTCCTGCATTTTGGGCTGTGTTTTATAAAGTTTGCCCAGTTCTTTTTTAGGGAGGTAAAGCACTTCACTGTCTTCAATCGCCTGCAGAAAATAATTGGAGGGATTCTCGCTGATAAAACTGTATATCTCTATTGCAGATGAATGCTGAAAGGCAAACCACACGGAGATCTCGATATCCTCCTGCAGGTAGTATAAACGGAGACAGCCTTTTTGAACAAACACAAGGTCCTTACAGGTTTCACCCTGCCTCAGCAAATAGCTGTTTTTTCTGAGGCTCCTGCTCTTAAACCTGCCCGCCACATCATCCAGTTCCTCTTCGGAAAGATGAACGTAGCGGGAAATGAATTGTTTCAGATCCTGGTGCATATCCGGAATGAAGTTATATGGTTTTGAGGATAATTTACAGCCGGGCCTTTCCTTTGTTTGAAGGTTTTAAAGAAGCCGGTGGTTCCATATAAGAATGATTTTATACAGGCTGAAATGACAAATCCATGTTTGTTAGTTATGGAAGGGACAGGACCTTTTATTACCTTTGAATCCGGGAAAATCCGGTATTATGTATACTTACGACACGGTATCTGCAGCCATCAGCGGATTGAAGCAAAGAGGTTATGAAATGGATTTTAACCTGGAAGAGAACTGCCTGGTATGTGCTGAAGGCCGCTTTGGTACGGATGCCTTTGAAATTGTGGAAGTTCACCGGTTTGAAGGCAATACTGACCCTGCTGATGAAGCAGTGGTATATGCCATCGAATCAGGTACCGGCATCAAAGGCGTGCTGGTGAACGGCTATGGCATCTCGGCCGACAGTATGGATGCTGAAATGATTAAGAAACTGAGTATGCAAAGGAACTGATGGAGCTTTTTCATCGTCAGAGTGATGTAGCAAATTGATATTATGAGAAAATTGGTTAAGGATTGCCTGCTGATTGCATTGTTTATTGTACCCCTTCAACTGGCGGCACAGAAAGATTCTGTAAAACTTATTTGCCCGCTTAATGATGCCATCGTGGTTCCCCCGCCTTCCAATGTTATTCATTACGACCAGGAGGACCTGTGTATTGTGCTTAAAAGTGTGCCCGATACGCTGGTAAAATCCTGTGCCACGGGACGTATCACCAATACAGAGTTCACAGACGAATCAAAAAATGGTGTGGTGATGTTTGCCAAAATCGGGGGTAAGGATTATTATCTGTGGTATACCGGTATGTCGAAGCTGCTGGTAAAAAGGAATGATGTGGTGAAAGCCGGTCAGCCAATCGGCATTGTGCCGTCGGGGGAAAAGATCGAACTGATGATGTATGAATTTGAAACACCTGTTGACCCGGTGAAATTCCTGGATTGTAAAGGAGTGTTGAAAGGGCAATAGGCAATGGGGAATGGGGAATGGGGAATGGGAATCCGATTCAGCTGCCTTTTTCCAGCTTCAGTTCCATGATATAATCATCCATATAGTAGCCGTTGCCGATATCCAGTTTCAGTTCCTCCACGATGATGAACCCGAGTTTATTGTAAAACTGTTTTGCCTTGTTGTTTTTGTTTACCTGCAATTGCAGGGCATTTGCTCCTTTGGCGCTTATTTCGTTGCATATATATTCCACCAGGTGCCTGCCGGTTCCCTTTCCCTGTTGTGAAGGAAGCACATACAGTTTGTGCAATTTATAAACAGCAGATTTTATTTCCTGGAAAGAGGCAAATCCAACGGCTTCCTCCCCGTCATTGATAATCAGAAAAGTGGCGCCATCCTCCATTTGTTTACGCAGCGAAGCAGGGCTGTACATCAATTCAAGCATATACTCAATCTGCTCTGCAGAAATGATACCTGCATAGGTTTGCGGCCATACATTAAAGCAAAGCTCACGGATGAGGGGTATGTCATCAACTGTGGCGGTACGGATGCTGTGAGAAGTGGCCATCTTAGTTGTTACGGTCTTTATTTTTCTTATCTTTTTTCTTTTTGCCTGATTCTTCCACCAACGAGCCAATCGGTTTTGCGTTTTCATCTTCTGTTTTTGCGGCAGGAGGCGTTTTCGTCACGGAGTCTTTTTTCGGCGGTTTCTGGTTATTATTCACCGGGGGATTGTTATTGCTGTTGTTATCTTCATATTGCTGTGATTCGGGTCCCAATGTATCACCATCTTCATATCCGCCATAATCTTCCGGGTTACCTACTCCCTGGTCCACGCCTTCTCCGGCCGGGCTGGGGTCTACATCACTGATCTCTATATCAGCACTCATGGTGGGATTGTCCAGTTGGGCAGGTTTGATGAATTTGGCGCCTTTGTCAAGCCCCAGTTTTTTATCAGCCAGCGCTTTACGGAAGAAGTATTCAGTTATGGGTCGTGCAATGGTGTTACCATCGCTGGTATTTCTCATAAAAGTGTATTCAAACCCAACCCATGAGCCTGCCAGCAGTTGTGGTGTGTAGCCCATAAACCAGGCATCGGCATTATCATCGGTTGTTCCTGTTTTACCGCCCATTTCTGCCGCACCCACCCGTGTACGCATGCCGCGGGCAGTTCCTTTATCCACGGTACCCTGCATCATGTGGGCCATTGTGTAGGCAGTTACCTCGCTGATAGCTTCTTTGCGGTTGATATTGTAATCGAAACGTTTTATTACATTACCATTTCTGTCTTCAATACGGGTAATGCTGTACGGTTTGGTGGAAAAGCCACGCCCGGCAAAAATGGTATAGCCCCAGAGCATTTCATACATCGAAAGGTCACAGGTACCAAGGCAAATGGAAGGGAAGGGCCTTACCGTGGTTGGAATGCCAATGCGGCCAAGGAAATCAACAAATTGTTTGGGACCAACCTGTTTCATGATATAGGCTGTGGCGCAGTTTTTCGAATACGCAAGTGCATTGGCCATCGACATAGAGCCGCCGCCGCATCTCTTTCCGGATGGCACCCAGGCCCCGCCACCAAAATTTTGGGCCACGTTCTCACATTCCGTTTCGGGCGTAAAGCCTCTTTCTTCCATCGCCTGGGTATACAGGAATGGTTTGATGGTGGATCCCACCTGTCGCTTTGTTTTCAGGTTTACGTGGTCATTTTTATAGGTCTTAAAATTGATACCACCCACCCAGGCTTTTACTTCACCGGTAATGGGGTCCATTGCCATAAAGCAGGCCTGTTCCATTTGCAGGTGATATTTGATAGAGTCCAGGGGCGTCATCACGGTATCTTTTTCCCGTCGGGCATTCCAGGAAAATACTTTCATCTGTGTCTTTACATCAAAGCTGGCCCTGATTTCTTTATCACTGAGATCGTCTTCCACGCCATTTTTCCACCGGTCTGATTCACGGATAGCTTTTTCAAGAATAGCCTCATGCCCTTTCCAGATGGTGCCGGTTTTCATATCCTGCCGGGCACTTATGCCTCTTTGCAGCAAGGCCATATGCTGCGCCATTCCTTCTTCGGCATACTGCTGCATGGTAAGGTTCACGGTGGTGTATATTTTCAGTCCGTCATCATAAATATCGTAGGAGTCGCCATTCGACTTTTTTACATCTTTCAACGCCTGCACCACTTCCGATTTCAATACCTGGCGGAAGTAGGGAGCATAGCCGGTATTCTCATCCAGTTTTCTATAATTCAGCTTGATGGGAAGAGCTTTCAGCCGGGTTGCTTCTGCGGCTGCCAGGTTATTGTTTTCAACCATACGGCTGATCACCAGGTTGCGGCGGTCCATGGCATTCTTGGGGTTCTTACGGGGATTGTATAGCCCGGGCCCATTGATCATGCCCACCAGCAGGGCTGCCTCGTCCACCGTGAGGCGGTCAGGTTCTTTTTGGAAAAATGTGCGGCTGGCATTGCGGATACCGAATACGTTGTCAGAATAAGGCACCGTATTCAGGTAGAGGGTTATTATTTCTTCTTTGGTAAAATTGCGCTCCAGCTTTACCGCCACTATCCATTCTTTTAGCTTTTCCATCACCCGCTTTAACCCGCTTACACGGCCCTGCTTCAGTAAGGCTTTAGCCAACTGTTGTGTGATGGTACTGCCACCGCCCTGGATACCGAGTGTGAAGATGGCCCGCAGGGTTCCTTTCATGTCTATACCGGAATGGGCATAAAAACGTTTGTCTTCTGTGGCGATCAGGGCATTGATGATATGGGGCGAGATGTCTTTATACTTAACCATGCTGCGGTTGCCATCTTCCCGGTAGTACTTACCCATCAGGGTGCCGTCATCGGAGTACACTTCAGAGGCCTGAAGGATGGAGGGGTTTTCCAGGTCGGTAAGGGTTGGCATTTTGCCAAATACGCCAAAGTTGGCCATCAGCAGCAGGCTGATAAATAAAATGAGGCCGCCTGCAAAGATCCGCCAGAAGATTCGAACAGCTCTTTTCATAGATTGATCAGATGATTGTGGTTATACTTCAACCCAAAGGTCCCGTTCACACATGATGTTAAAGGCCGAAATTACAAATTTAGCCTGCGGTGGCTGCCTGCCGGGGATTAATTTTTTGCCAAAACATTGTATCGATTGCTCTCATTGACAAGCAGGGTCAGTACTTTATCAGAATTTACCGGGGTAATACTGGTTCAGGAATATCTTGTATTGCTCCAGGTTCTTATTCTCCTTCAAAAGGTCGAAGTTGGCGTTTGTCAGGATGATATAATTGTATTTACCGCCTTTAAGCCAGGGTAATATCTCATTCGCTGTTTTAGGCTTGGCTTTATCCACATAAGCGATCGCATCTGCCGCGGTGGCAAAAGGGGCGATCATCAGCAACCGGTTGTCGGTGTCAAGCTCGTACAGGTCTATTGAGTACGTTTTATTGTAATAAGTGTCCCTGTTATACCGGCTGAAAGCATTTCGGGCCTCATTTACAAAAACGGGGTCTACCTTATTCAGCACCAGCACCACGTAATGGGCATCGTTGGCGGCATGGGTGAAGGCTGTATTATTCTTTATCACCGGTTTTGCGGCCACGGTATCCGGCATTTGAGGGCGAACAGGGTTGGTGTTATTGTTTACTACCGGGTTTACCTGTGTGCGGTAAACACTGTCCTTACCCTGTTTGGGAACGTACACGGAGGGTGGGGCGGTTCTGGTTGAATCGGTGGCACGGGTTACCACCAGGTTGCGCAGTTCTTCTTCTATCTGTGCCCTGCGACCCAGCACATTCAGCAGGTTGGCTGCTTTAGCGGCCAAGGGGGTACCTGCAAACTGGGTGGTAATATTGTTCAGCACGTTGGCCGCCGTGCTGTCTTTGCGCTGCCTGATGTAATACACTGCTTCAATATACAGCAGTTGTGGGGTCCAGAAGTTGCGGCCATAGATACTGTCGGCATTTTTCTTTTCCTGCACTGCTTTTTCAAATTGACCTTCTATAAACAGGTCATATATCTCTTCATACTTTTTAGTGGCTTCTGAATTGGCTGTTTTTGACTGCGGGTTCTTTCCGGTGGTGACGATCGTGGTATAGTTGCTGCCCTCGTATTTTTCAGTCATCAGTTTTTTGATAGCAGCAGCTTTGGAAGCCTGTCCGGTTTTATTGTAGCAATAATACAGGTTAAAGAGTACTTCGTCCATCCGGCTGAAGTCGGTGAAGCGGCTTCTCAGGTTTTCCAGTGTTTCGGTACCGCGGTTGCAGTTTTCGATTTCCTGGATATATGCTTTGCCGAGTTCAAAAAGTGCATTCTTTACTGAGTCGTTCGACGTTTGCATTTTTTCCGGGGTAAGCGGCAGGTTGGCATAAAGGGCATCAAAAGTTATTTCGCTGCCGGTATTCTGAACGGGCCGGTCGGTATTCTGAAGGTTGTTATTGTTGGTTTGCATGCCTGCAATGATGGTGGCGCTGCGCCGCCAGTTATCCACGTTCGGACGGTTTCCCCAACGAGACTTAAAGGCGGTTTGTCCCCTTGTTCTGCTGGCAGTATTATAAAAATACCATTCACCTTTAGACTCATTGCCAGAGCCAGGGAAGAGGTCTGGTGGATTTGTATTGATCGGGTTGCCTGTTGTTAAAGGTGCTTCTTCTTTCAGCCCTTGTTCTTTGCGGAGCTGTTTGGCTATCTTTTTTACAAATTCCTTTCTTTCTTCTTCGGGCATGGCGGCGATGCGCTGGAGGCTGTCCTGCCGCTCCAGTATCTCCATATTGGTGGCAAGAATGTTCAATGCTTTTTTGCGGGAGTTGATCTCTTCCGGGTTTCTGATAGTGGCGGTGTCGCTCATGTTCAGGCTGTCATAAAAATTATATGACATGCGGTATTGCTGGCGTGCATAGGTAAGCTCAGCCAGTTGTAAAAAAGCCCTGTTGCGCTGCGAGGGATTGTTGCTGGTGAATTTTGTACTCTTTTGCAGCAATGCGATGGCTTCATCGTAATTTTTCCCCTCCAGTTGCATTTGGGCAGCCATGTAGTAAATGATATCGAGGTAGTCGGTGTATTTATCCTTTTTAGCCATCTTCAGGAGTTCCTCCACGTTCTTCTCAATGCTTTTTTCATTGTCGCGGTTTACCCTGATGGCTGCCAGGCGGGCATAAATATCGAGGATGGGATCAATGGTATGGTTTGATACTTTGGCAAAATATTCTTCTGCCACCTTGTAATTACCGGCCAGTTCGTACAATTGGGCAGTAAGGTATTCCCAGCGGGCTCTTTCCTGCTTATTGGTGGCATTGCTTAAAGCCAGTTCTAGGTGGGCAGCGGCACTATCCCACATATTTTGTTTATAAAACCACAGGGCCTGTACTTCATGCAGGTCGTTATGCAGCCGTTTGGGAAAAACAGCATCGCTTTTCAGCGCCACGATCAGGCTGGCAGCCTCAGCCATTTCATCCCTTGCAAGGTGATTGCGTATTTGCCAGATAAAGGCATCGTTGCGGCTGGGTGGTTCGGAAAATATCTTTTTTGCGAGGCTGTTTTTTTCCTTGGTAGAAATGCTGAGG
The DNA here is from genome assembly GCA_016787125.1 of Chitinophagaceae bacterium. GTDB lineage: Bacteria > Bacteroidota > Bacteroidia > Chitinophagales > Chitinophagaceae > JJ008. The sequence continues at coordinate 17,529 of JAEUVM010000210.1, forward strand.
GCAGAGTTGCCATCCATCCTGCTGCCGATAGCCCGGTAGTATCCATCTTTTTCTTTGGGGGCATAGGCATAGTTGATGAACTGGAACATGAGGTAGGCCGAATCAAATTTCTTTTGCAGGTAAAAAGAAGCGCCCCAAAGCAGGTACAGGTTATCGGTCCAGTCGTTTCGCAGGTCATGCAGGGCAATGCCGCTCGATGCTTTGTAAGTAATGGAATCCAGTTGAATGGAATCGGCTGCAGTAACATCAAGTGAGTAATTATAAAAGGGAAGCAGCTTTGAATAATCGTCAGTAAAAGAGGTCTTAGCCCTTTCCAGTACTTCGTTCAGCTTTACGTTGGCATTAAAATAATAATTGTAATGGGTAACGGTATTCTGGATAAAGCGGCGGGGCAGGGTAAACTTTTTCTGGTCTGATTTTTCCGAACGGAGCACCCGCTCATCGTATTCTTTGGGTTTTTTAATATTGAACGAAATACCCAACTGACCAAAAGCGGGGATGGTGAGCTGAAAAAGGATAAGGGCAAAAGCTGTAGTAATGGTATATCTGGTTACTCGCATTTATCGGCGCAATCTAAAGTCTTAATAACTGAAATTCAAATATTTTAGTATAAAAATAAGGCATTTTTTCTCCCCAAAAACCGGCCCCCGGCTCTTGACAAAACCACCCCTGTTTGCTTACCTTTAGAACCCTAAAACATGGTTATGGCTAAAATAGATGCCGGCTCTACGCTGAAGCGGCTGAGAAACCGGTACCGGCTGGTGGTGATGAACGATGATACTTACGAGGAAGTGGTGACATTTAAACTCTCCCGGCTGAGTGTCTATATCATGTTGAGCACAATTTTTGTGCTGTTGGTGGGCCTTACAGTCGCCCTTATCGTTTTCACGCCACTAAAGTACTATATACCCGGCGCCAGCACCGATTATAAATCGGCTTCCGAACTGCGGCAGTTGAAATACCGGGTGGATGACCTTGAAAAACAGAATAAGTATAACATTCAATACATTGAGGGAATTAAAAAAGCGCTTTCGGGCAGTGGTACTGTTAAGCTCGATACCACTCAACTGGTGGTGCCCAGGGCCGAAACTTCTGAAGATTAATTAATAAACACACTTATGTTCAATAACAAAAACAAAACCGACATGCAGCAACCCGGTTCAAATGGCTCAGGCGCCACATTGGTGAGCGCCGGCACAACGCTGAAAGGCGATATCAGCAGCAACAGTGACCTGCGGGTGGATGGTACAGTGATCGGTAATATCACCAGCACTTCCAAGATCATCATCGGCAGCACCGGGGTGGTGGAGGGGGATATTACCGGCAACCAGGCCGATATTACCGGAAAAGTATCAGGCAGTATCCGTTCCAAAGAGTTGTTGCAACTCCGCGGTCAATGCGTGGTAACCGGAAACCTTTATGCCGGCAAATTGCAGGTGGAGCCATCTGCGACTTTTAACGGACAATGCCATATGGGTGCCAACGTGGTAGAGATGAACAGCAATGAACAACAAGCCGTCGCCAAATAAGAATACCAGCAACAGGCAATTCCTGATGAAATATGCCGGCCTTGGTACCCAACTGCTGGCTGCCATAGGCCTCGCCGTATTTGCAGGTCTCAAACTGGACAAATGGCTTAATACCTTACCATTGCTGGCCTGTGTATTACCTTTGCTTGTACTGTCGGCCATTTTTTACAAGTTGTTTCGGGAAACCGGCAGGAAAAACCAACCATGAATAAAAACGCACTGCAGTTTATACGGCCATCCCTCATTGTTTTTGCGGCCGCCACCGCTTTTTTCATCACCGGCAAAACGTTTCTTGAAAAGAACGGATTTAGCCAGCAGGTACTGATCTATGGCAACCTGGTGCTTTTTGGCGCCAGCCTGGTGGCATTTTATATTTATTATACAGCGTTAAAGGCCAATAAACCTCAGGCTTTTGTACGTGCCATGTACGGCAGTTTTATGGCCCGTTTTTTTATCGTGGCCATTGCCGCTTTTATTTACATCAGTATAGCAAAGAAGGATGTAAACAAACCGGCACTTATTGCCTGCGCTGTGCTGTATATACTTTATTCTTTTATTGAAATAAGGGCACTGACAAAACTGCTGAAGGAAAAAAAGAATGCCTAAGAAAGAAGTGCCCGTATCGTACCTCCAGCAATACCTGCCACCCGGCACAGGAGAGCCGGTACTTGCTTACCTGCACCAGTATAAAGTTCACCTTACCATTGCCAGGGAGCGAAGGAGCATTCTTGGCGATTACCGCCATCGTACGCATCATACCAATCACCGCATAAGTGTAAATGGCAACCTGAACCCCTATGCCTTCCTCATCACCCTGCTGCATGAGATAGCCCACCTGCTGACATTTGAACAATTTGGCCGAAATGTGCAGGCGCATGGCCGTGAATGGAAGATGATCTTCGGTGAATTGCTGAAACAGTTTCTTGCAACAGGTAACCAGCGGGTTTTTCCCGAAGAGGTGGAAAAGGAATTACTGCAATCACTCAGAAATCCTGCTGCAAGCAGTTGCGCCGAGGATGGGTTGCTCCGGGCACTGCGCAAGTATGACACCGGTACCAACGGTTATAAACTCGTGGAAGAACTGTCACCCGGCAGTTTGTTTCGCATAAAGGACGGCCGCATTTTCTGCAAAGGCGACAAAATGCGCAAACGCTATAAATGCACCGAGGTGCAAACGGGAAAAATCTACCTGTTCAGTCCTGTATATGAAGTATTGATCCATCAGCCATAGAGCAGAGGCAAACCCGGCTTTCAATTTCCTGTTGTGGTAAAATAGCAGCAGGAGATCAGGATATGAAATCTTCAATTTCAAAACTGAAATAAAATTTCTCACCCTTACCTTTGCGGCCACAAAAACGTTACGTTATGAAAAAAACCTTTTTAAGTATCCTTGCCGTGGCAGGATTGATGACTGCCAATGCGCAAACTTCTAAGAACGACTGGATGGTGGGTGGAAATTTCCGCCTGAACACTTCTGAAAACAACACACAGATTTCGTTTACACCCAATGCCGGTCTGTTTGTGATTGACAACCTTGCTGTGGGTGGCAACATTGGCCTTGGTTATACCAAATCAGGCAACAACAAGTTCACTTCTTTCAATGTGGGTCCTTTTGCCCGTTATTATTTCACGGCTGAGTCGCAATCAGTGCGTCCGGTTATCCATGCGGCATTCAACTACCTCAGTACAAAGAATAAGGTGGGTACGGCAGCCTCTTCCACCAACACCGGTATCAATTTCTTTGTAGGCGGTGGCGCTGCCATGTTTATCAGCGATAATGTATCAATAGATGCGCTGGCAGGCTACGACCGTACCAAGTACAACAACTTTGATGGCAGTGGTGGATTTGCCTTCAACATTGGCTTCCAGGTATACCTGCTGCAGGGCAAAATGGGAGAGAAGAAGTAAGCGAATTATTAATAACAATTTCAGGAGGCTGTCTCAAAAAAAAGACTTTCAACACAGGGCAACAGAGGATTTGAGTTGCACAGAGATGAAGATCTTGCAAATAAATATCCTGTGTAACTCTCTTACCCTGTATCTCAGTGTTGAATAGCTTTTGATACAGCCTCTTTTATTTTATTGAACCGGCTCACCACCTGATCCTTCCCACCACACGGTAAGCTGAGCGGCGCAGTGTTTCCGATTCGATGGCTTTTTCTTTCAATGCACAGCGGGGAGCCAGCACACCGGAGTGAATAAACCAGACCTCATTTCCATCGTGATAGATATAGCCGGTGTGATTGTCTAAGCCTACGATGTATAAACCAAAGCCTGATTTCTTTACGGTATTTACAAAATAATCCAGCGGCTTATTACTGAACTTTTTGAAATCACCGCACATGTCATAGACAAGGTTCTGGCTTACGCACTGGGCCATTTTTACCCGGTCAATTTTCATTCCCGCATCACGCAGGGTGGTGGTTACAAAATAGCCACAGGCAATTTTGCCTTCTCCCGGTACCTGGGTGGTGCCATTAAAATCCCAGGGCGTGCCATACCAGCAGGGAACCAGTGAATCGGTGATGTATGTGATTAGCTTCCGTTCGGTATCCGGTTTTCGTTTTTGCCTGTGCAACGCAAATAATTCCTGGCAACGCTTTTTCTGTTGCTGATAGTCGAATGTAAACGGAGGCGTGATGAAAACCGAAGGACTGGCGGCAGTGCGGGTTGCTGAGGCAGCACCTCGCCTGGAAGGCTGGGGATTCTCGTTGTTACAGGCAATCAAAAGGGGAATAAACAGCCAAATTGGTTTTTTCATTGCCTTGTGATGAAAGGTTCTTTTTATTCCATAAACGCATGCAAAAAAAGTGGCTAGAGAGCTTTTATCATCCACAATTTACAGCCGGTATGGCCGCTATTGCCCATCTGTTTATCGAGGTATTCAAATCCGTAACGGGCATATACTTTCAATGCCGCTTTTAATTCAGGCATAGTTTCGAGATACATTTTTTTATAACCGAGTTTCCGGGCCGTATCCATGGAGAGGTCGATCAGTTTTTTTCCAAGACCTGTACCTCTTGCTTCCGGCAGCAGGTACATCTTTACCAATTCACAGGTATCTTCCGGTAAACCAGCGGTGGGAAAAATGCCGCCGCC
>JAEUVM010000232.1 GCA_016787125.1 Chitinophagaceae bacterium
TCCGTCGCGGATAGTGATGGGACAATCGGGCGACTCCGCCACTCAGGCCAATATCAAAAAGGAACTGTATCTCATCAACGAAAAAGGAGAGAGCATTTCCCGTTTCAACCAGTTTCTCCACTACCTGAATGATGTATCGCCTGTTTGTTTTCATACCAAAAAGGAAATAGCCGATAAAAAACTGAAAGGATTATTTATTGGCGGTAAGAAAAAATTCGGCATCAAGATCCCTTACCTGCGCACTTCCTATCAAAGCAAGCGGCCTGTATGGAATATACTGATGCAGGCGCTGCCCGGTACGCTGATGCTGGCCACTGCTGCCATGTTTATTGCCATCATCATCGGCATACCACTGGGAGTGATGGCTGCCGTGCGGCAAAACACCTGGATGGATACCTCTGCCATCTTTTCCAGTATCGTGGGCATATCGGCACCGTCATTTTTTATGGGCATCATCATGGTGTACCTGTTTGGCTTTGTGCTGAGCGACTGGACCGGCCTCTCCATCGCCGGAAGCTGGTATACACTGGATGATGATGGCCATCGCCGGCTTACGTTGCAAAACCTGGTATTACCGGCCATCACATTGGGGATACGGCCGCTGGCCATCATCACCCAGCTTACCCGGAGTGCCATGCTGGATGTGCTGGACCAGGATTATATCCGCACCGCCTACGCCAAGGGGCTTACCAAAAGACAGGTGATCTGGAAACACGGACTCCGCAATGCACTGAACCCCGTGATCACCGCCATCACAGGCTGGTTTGCCGAGTTGCTGGCAGGCGCCTTCTTTGTTGAATATATTTTTGGCTGGCAGGGTATCGGTAAGGTAACAGTGGATGCACTGGAGAAACTGGATTACCCGGTGGTAATGGGAGCGGTGCTGGTGGCTGCGGTATTTTTCATCCTCATCAATATTCTCGCAGATATTTTGTACGGAGTAATAGACCCGAGAGTGAAATAAAATTAATTTGAAGATTTGGAAATTTGAAGATTTGGAGATGCATGGCCCGAAAAAGGTTGAAGGGTCGAAATCAACACATCAGCATATCAGCACATCATCATATTAGCTGATTATTACTTCATTGATCACTTTTTGTCCCAGCGCCTCATTCACCCGTTGTTTGATCTTTTCTTTCTGATAGCGGAGTTCATTCTTCAGCGGGGCCACATCGGTGGTAATAAAGAGTTTGTCGCCGAAGATCTTTAATTCTTTGGTATAGCGGGCCACTGTTTTACCCATGATCTCCTCCCACACATCGCTGATCTGCAAAGCCTGGATACCGCCTTTGATACGGCTTCCTTTCAGGAATTCCTGCATGGCCTCGCCCAAAGAAAATTCGCCCATGCTGCAAAGGTAAGCGCAGGGAGATGTTGTGCTTAAAAAAACTGCCCTTTATAATTCTATCAGCTGGAAAGCAATACTATGCCTTTCCAGGTGCGCCGACAGCCTTTCCGGGTTGGTGTCGGTGATAAAGACCTGGCCGTCATTCTCCACACATACTTTTTGCAGCAGGTTGCTGATACGGTTTTCATCGAGTTTTTCAAATACATCATCCAGTAAAAGGATGGGAGCAAAATGTTTCTCTTTCTTCAATACTTCCAGTTCGGCAAGTTTCATGGCAAAGAGCATGCTTTTGCGTTGTCCCTGTGAGGCGATGGCTTTAAACGGCTGTCCGTCGAGTTGAATATCAAGATCATCACGATGGATACCGGAAGTGGTGCGTTGTGCAAAACCGTCTTTGGTACGGTTCAGCTTCAGCAGTCCGGCCATCGGTGTTTGCAGCATTTCACTTTCATAAAAAACGTTTACGTTCTCGGGCTGCCTGGCAATATCACTGTACAGGTGCTTCACCACGGGCAGGAAGGAGACCATGAATTCCTTCCGGATGTTGAAGAGAGCTTCACCAGGTTTAGCCAGTTGTTCATCCAGCACATCCAGCAGGGAAAGGTTACGCTGGCCGCTCTCTGCAAAGCTGCGGAGGAGGGAGTTCCGTTGTTCCAGCACTTTTTTATACACGATCAGTTGCTGCAGGTAATCGGGGTACAACTGGCAAAGCAGGGCATCGATAAAGCTGCGCCGTTCGCGGCTGTCGCCTGTAATTAGGGCGGAATCGTCGGGCGCAATGATCACACAGGGGTAACGGCCGATATGGCGGGAGAACCTGTCGTAGGGCTCGTCATTGACCGAAAACTCTTTCTTA
>JAEUVM010000258.1 GCA_016787125.1 Chitinophagaceae bacterium
TTCCTGGGCCTCACCCTGCGACTGCATAGAGCCTTGTTCGGCCCGGCGTTTCATTTCCTCAGCCAGTTTACGTTGCGCTTCCAGCTTCTCTTCCATTTCTTTAAGCTTTAGCTGGTACTCGGTATCTTTCAGCGAGTTGCGTTCTGCTTCCTCTTTACGGATCGCCTCGGTCAGCTTGCTTCTTTCTTCCAGCAGCGACTTCTGTATTTGCAACTCTATCTCGGCTTCTTTCTGTTGCAGTTCCTGTTGTTTTTTGAGGTATTCGAGTTCTTTCTGGCGGGCCTGTTTCAGTTTTTCTTCGTTGTCTTTATTGTTTTGTTCCAGCAGGCGGAGCTGGTTTTCAAAGTCGGTGGCAACGGTACGTCGGATGTAGGCTTCGGTTTCCTGCTGGGTTTTCTTTTTCTCTTCGAGCAGTTGGGTGTCGAATTTCTGTTGCTGTTGTTTTTGCCATTCCGTCATCTTGCTGCGCAGTTCTTTCTGCACTTCCTCGCGGATGCTGTCGGTGGGTTCAAATTCGTGGCCGCAGTTAGGACATTTTATTTCGGTTGCCATCAAGCAATATTTAAGGGGTTAAAAATAAATAAAGCGGGTGGTACCGTGAGGGCTTTTTCGGGAATTGCGGCAAAGTGGGGGATGCAAAATAAAAAACCCCGCCTGCAATGCTAAGCGGGGTCTTGTGCCCGGGAGAGGGGAATCACTTACGCTTATAAAACAGGAAAATATTGCTTCAAATAAAAAACCCCGCCTGCAATGCTAAGCGGGGTCTTGTGCCCGAGACTGGATTCGAACCAGCACACCCTTTCGGGCGCCACCACCTCAAAGTGGTGCGTCTACCAATTTCGCCACCCGGGCAACAATTTAATAAGAGCTTTCAAAAATTCTTTCCCAACACCCGATTTCAAGTATTTTTCCTTTTTCAGGATGCCTTTGATTGGGGATTGCAAATGTAAGCGGTTTATTTTTTCAAAACAATTCTGAAGGTGGTTCCTTTCCCGATTTCTGAATGCTTTACAAAGATCTGTCCATTGTGATACTGGGCAATGATTCTTCTTGAAAGACTGAGGCCAAGTCCCCAGCCCCTTTTTTTAGTGGTAAAGCCTGGTTTGAACACCCTGTCAATGTTTTGTTTGGAAATACCCTTGCCGGTGTCGGTCACATCTATACTTACCGTACGGTTTTCATCCCGTATATCAACCGTGATTGATCCTTTGCCTTCCATTGAGTCGAGTGCATTTTTGAGCAGGTTTTCTATCACCCAGTCAAACAGCGGCGCTGATATACTTGCTTCAATAACCTCCTTCCCATGCGTCTCCACGGTAAAAATGATCTTACCGGTGGCCCGCTTGCGCATATAATCCACCATACTGTTGATCTGTTTCACCAGGTCCACCGGCTCCAGGTGAGGGGTGCTGCCGATCTTTCCAAACCTGTCTGATACCAGCCGGAGCCGGTTCACATCTTTTTCCAGATCATGGGCTATTTTTTCTGTAGCTGTATTTTCCTTCAGCATCTCCACCCAACCTTCCAATGAGGATACGGGTGTACCTAATTGGTGTGCAGTTTCTTTGGCCATGCCGGCCCACACCTGGTTTTGCACAGACCGGTAGTTGCTGCGCAGGGAGAAAAAGGTGATGGCGATGAATAATGCCACCACCACCAGCTGAATGATGGGGTAGTAGCGTACTTCATTCAGCAGTTTGGTATGACCGAAATAATAACGGTTTACTTTGGTGGAATCGAGCGGATCTGTATACTCAATCGGCCTGTTGATCGAGCGGAAAGCGGAAAGCTTTTTTTCCAGGTAATTGCTATTGTTTTTCACTTTGACAGAATCGAGATTTACATAATCAATGATGCTGTCTTTTTCATTGGTGGCAATGATGGGAATATCATCATTATCTGTAATGATCTTAAAAGGCAGGCGGGTATCTTCTGAATTGGGATCAATCAGTGCTTTGCTGGCTTCCACCCATTGCGCTACTTTTTGCCGTTCCTCCCTGGCAATCTTCCTGGCGAGGTATTGTGAGTAAAGGATGGTGCCGCTCACAATCAGAATGGCAACAAGTGCCAGCCCGGTTCTCCAATTCAACAGTTGCCTCAACATGCGTCTAATTTAGGCAGGATAAACCGGCTTCCCGTATTTTTGAAAAAATATTTTCCTCCTTGAACAGTGTTCCCCGAGTTGCCATTGTGATCTTAAACTGGAATGGCCGTAAATACCTGGAGCAGTTTCTGCCTTCAGTAACGGCCAGTACCTGTGCCAATCTCGAGGTGGTGGTGGCCGATAATGCATCAACCGATGATTCAGTTATTTTCCTTCAGCAGCACTATCCGCAGGTGCGCATCATCCGCCTCGAGAAGAATTTTGGTTTTGCCAAAGGATATAACCTGGCCTTGAAAGAGGTTTCGGCAGATTACTATGCTATTCTGAATTCGGATGTGGAAGTGGAGGCGGGGTGGCTGCAGCCGATGGTGACTTTACTGCAACAGCACACAGAAATAGCGGCCTGTCAGCCCAAAATTTTATCCTATCACAACAGGAAAATGTTTGAATATGCCGGTGCAGCAGGAGGCTGGTTGGATAAGTATGGTTATCCTTTTGCCAAAGGCCGTGTATTTGATATTTGTGAAGAAGATAAAGGGCAGTATGATCAGTGCGAACCGGTATTCTGGGCTTCGGGAGCGGCATTGTTCATCCGGGCCAGTGTTTTTCACGAACAAAAGGGTTTTGATGAATATTTCTTTGCCCACCAGGAGGAGATAGACCTGTGCTGGCGCATACAACTGGCAGGGTATAAAATCTATTCATGTCCTGCTGCAGTGGTTTACCATGTAGGAGGAGGTACATTGCCAAAGGGAAATTCGCTCAAGACCTTTCTCAATTTCAGAAATAACCGGATCATGCTTTCCAAAAACCTGCCATTGTCAAAGAAACTGTGGGTGATGCCGGTACGCAACCTGCTGGATGCCATTTCCGCCTGGAAGGGGCTGTTATCAGGTGATGGGGGTTATTTTATTGCAGTGATAAGGGCCCAGGTGGCATTTATTAAATGGTGGTTATTTCATAAAAGGAAAAGTGTGTTTCCAATCACCACCCGGAAACCTTTGACAGGCTACCTTGACAAGAATATAGCATGGCTGCATTTTGTAAAAAAGAAGCTTTTTTTTACTGAAATCGTGAACAAAACGAAATGATTTTTATACCGAACCCTTATTTTTGCCCCACAAAACCGGATTATGAGTCAAACTACTGAATACCACGAAGAGCTTAAGAAAGTTCAGGATAAAGATTTTACACACAATTGGGTTTCTTCCTCGGCTTTTCTTTTTTACCTGCAGGTAGCCTGTATCGTGGCCTTTGTTTTGGGTGGTTGCTATATGTTGTATACAAAGAACTATAAGAAGAATAAGGTGGATGCACCTGTGCAGGAAAGTTCAATGTACACGCCGAAATACAAATAATCAGGCTGAAAATTTTTTTAAAAAGTGTTGGTGCCCTATTTTTGCACCCCCGCTTGTAAAAAGCGGATGATAAAAGTTCTTATTAAGCGGAAGTAGCTCATTTGGTAGAGCACGACCTTGCCAAGGTCGGGGTGGCCGGTTCGAGCCCGGTCTTCCGCTCAGGAAATCCTTCCTCCTCTGGTGGAGGGATTTTTTTTTGCCCTGGTGGTGAAATTGGTAGACACGCCGGACTTAAAATCCTGTGATCCGCAAGGGTCGTATCGGTTCAACTCCGATCCAGGGCACTCATAAAGCGACGATGGTCGCTTTTGTTTTTTATGGGAAAAATTATTTACCGGGTTATTTAGCAAACGTATAGCTGTATTCCATCTTACCGGCCTGCCTTTGTTCTGTATCGAACAATACATCTTTGGTACGAAGGCCTTTTTCATCATAAATATATCTCCAGATGGTGTAGCCAACCCAAAAGGCCCGGCCAAAGTTTTCACCAGGTGTACTGCCAACCTTTTGAATCACCCGGTCATTATCATCGTAATAGAATATAACATCGGGCAACAGCTTCTTTGCTTTTTTATTATAATGTACTATGTCGGTCAGCCGGTTTTTGTCATCATAATAGTAATAGATCCTGTCGGTCTCCCGTCCTTTTTTATAGCTCACCTCTTCTCCTGGTTTGTTTCCGTTTTCGGGGGCAGGTATAAATCTTATTTCAAGACTGTCGGTACCGTTCAATATCCGCCACATTTTCTCTGGCTGCCCGGTAGAGGTGTTGTATGTCCAGATATGCGTTTCGGAGGTATTAAAGTCGCTATCGGGGTCATCCACCACATTCTGAATCTTTATTATCCTTCCGGCTGAATCATAGGAGTAGTTGGTCACGCTGTGCATAACAGAGTCTGTAACACTTACAATTCGCCACTGCGGGTCGAAGCGGGTGAGTATGGAAGACCGGTTCATTTCCGCCACCGAGGATACATACAGGGTGCGGCTGCTTTCTTTTATTACCCTGGCTTCGGCAAAATCGGTGGAGCGTACCCCATTCTTATCATAGCCGGCAATGGTTACTGTTTTTACCTTGTTGCCAAGGTAGTTTTTCATCATCTGAACGGTTTCACCGGAGGCAACGAGGTCGTTGTAATAATACTGGGCCATGGCTGAGTTCAGGATAAAACAAAGAAAAACAGGAAGGAGGAATTTCATGCGGCGATATTGTTTTGCGGGTCAAAGTTAGTTTATACCTGTCAATTTCATTGCGGCGGTAGAAAGCAGTTAACAGACGGAAAAGAAAGACAATTTGTTTTTTTGTACTTATTTTTAAGAAAACATTTTCATTGTCACATATTCCCCTCCGGAAGGAAAAAGATTGCCTCAATTGCGGCACCACTGTTCAAGGCCGCTACTGCCACCAGTGCGGGCAGGAAAACGTGGTGCCCAAAGAAACCTTCTGGCATATGGTAACCCATTTCTTCTACGATATAACGCATTTTGACAGCAGTTTCTTTCATACCATCCATCATCTTATTCTTAAACCAGGCTTTTTATCGGAAGAATACATGAAAGGCAGAAGGGCGAAGTACCTGCACCCAATCCGGATGTATGTTTTTACATCGGCTATCTTCTTTCTTCTCTTTTTTACTTTTTTTAAACCAGAAAATGGTGCTCCTCAAAATAACTCACAAAAACTGACATGGCCGGAGCGGACAGAACAGGCTGCAAGTTTCAGAGAAAAACTGACTAAAGACAGCAGTAATCCACGATTGAGAGAAAAGATCACCCTTTTGCTGGATTCTTCAAGGGAGGTATTTGTACGTGATACTATAATAAGGAACCAGGGAGAAGGATTGCAGATCGAATTTGGAGGGGATGGCTACCAATCGCTGGAGCAATATGATTCAGTTCAGCGTTCATTGCCTTCATCTGAAAGGGATAACTGGCTTGAGAGACGCTTTGTCAGGATGGATATAACCATCAGCCAAAAGTACCGTGACAATCCAGAGCAGGTAACTATTAAAATTCTGGAAGGATTCTATCACCGCCTTCCATACATGCTTTTTATATCCCTTCCGCTATATGCACTTATACTCAGATTGGTATATGTACGCCGCAGGCAATACTTCTATGCCGATCATGGCGTTTTCACCATTCATCTTTATATATTCTCATTTATCAACCTGCTTGTCACTTTTGCTCTCGGAAAATTGCAGGAAGTAACCGGCTGGAATTTCCTGACCGCTGTGGTGATAATCGTCTTTTTTGGAATGGCCGTCTACCTGCTTTTGGCCATGCGGCGCTTCTACAGGCAGGGGTGGGCTAAGACTATCCTCAAATTCCTGATTGTTTCATTACTTTCACTGGCAATGATGATGATTCTCTTCCTTGCATTCCTGCTGTTTTCTGCGGCATCTATTTAACAGATATTTTATGACCAACCCGACTACTGAATCATTTTTACGATTGCTTGATATTATGGATGACCTGCGGGAAAAATGCCCGTGGGACAAGAAGCAAACTATACAGACGTTGCGTCAACTCACCATTGAAGAAACCTACGAACTGGCTGATGCTGTCAGCGGGGAAAACTGGAAAGATATAAAAGAAGAACTGGGCGACCTGCTGCTGCATATCGTTTTCTATGCAAAAATCGGTACCGAAAAAGGACAATTCACCATTATAGATGTGATAAATGGCATTTGTGATAAACTGGTGGCCCGCCACCCTCATATTTACGGAGATGTAACCGTTCAGGATGAAGAAGAAGTGAAGCGAAACTGGGAGAAACTGAAACTGAAGGAAGGAAAAACCTCTGTAATTGGCGGTGTACCGGCTTCCCTGCCGGCTACGATTAAAGCCATGCGTTTGCAGGAAAAAGCAAAACAGACAGGCTTTGAATGGGACAATAAAGAGCAGGTATGGGAAAAAGTGGAAGAAGAAATTGCCGAACTCAAGGCCGCTGTGGAGGCGAGGGATGCAGCTGTTGCCGAAAACAAGGAAATTTTACAGGCAAAAGCAGAGGAAGAATTCGGCGATGTTGTTTTTTCATTGATCAATTATGCACGGTTTTTGCAGATGGATGCCGAAAATGCATTGGAGCGGACGAATAAGAAATTCATCCACCGGTTTACCCAAATGGAAAAGAAGGCCATGCAGCATGGCAAAAACCTGAATGAAATGACTTTGCAGGAAATGGATGCGATCTGGAATGAAATTAAACAACAGCGGCAGGATCAGTGAAGCCAGTAATAAAAAATACATGGGTACGTCAGTACGGACCACTGGCACTGTCAGTCATCTTTTTCCTTTTTTCTTTTCTCTTCAATAAGCTATATACATCCCGTTCCTCTGTAACAAGGGAAGTAAAGATGGCGGAGAAATACCTTGCGGCACAGGAAAAGGATTTTGATGCACTGCTGCAGGATACGGCATTATTGGGAAAACTAATTGATACACGGGAAACAGAAGAGGAATTCTCTCAGCTAAAAAAGAAAAAGTACGGGTTCTTCTTATACACCACCGGCGACACAAATGAACCTGATATGAGATTCTGGAGCAGCCAGCTTGCTGTTCCGCCACCTGAAATCATTGCCGGGCCCGACAGCCTTTTCTTCACGCAGTTGTCAAACGGATGGTATATGATCCGGAAGAAAACCATTTCCATTACCGGTATTACTTCTCCGGTGCTGGCGTTTTCTGTGGTTCCGGTGTATATCCAGTTTTTTTTGAGTACAGATTACCTTCCTTCAAAGTTTGCATTTGGCAATGAGTTGGAAAAAAGAGTAAGGATAAGTATTGATAAGGTAACTGAGTTTCCGGTCAAAAGCAGTAGCGGGCAGCCGTTGTTTTATCTTACTAGGCGGGTTACGGTGGCTGTTCCCTTCAATGATGATATCACATTATACCTGCGGTTTGCCGGTGTTTTCTTTTTACTTGTGTTCATCCAGCTTTTTGCCGAGCGGCAATCAAGGAGGCTGGGAGTGTGGAAAGGCCTGGCTATCCTCACGCTTATTCTGCTCACGTTGCGGGTCATCACCTATTATTACCCATCGTTGCTTAACCTGCGGCAGTTTGAACTTTTTGATCCCGGTATTTATGGCTCCAATATCATTCAGCGGTCGCTGGGTGATCTGCTGATCAACTCGGTATTATTTTGCTGGGTGGTACTTTTTGCCTGGTCAAAGCTCCAACACAAGGAAAAGATGGGTGATGTTATTATGCAGGACACCGGATGGTTTAAATGGTTGTATGCCGGTCTGGCCTTATGTCTGCTTATTTTGTCCACCTTTATCCTGTCGGCTGTCATCCGCAGTATGGTGGCGGATTCGAAAATATCTTTTGATGTTACCAACTTTTTCAGTCTCACGCAGTACACTGTTTTTGGCTTTTTTATTCTTGCCTGTCTCTCACTCTCTTATTATTATTTATCCCGGTTATTATTCCGGCTCATCTTTCCTGTATTTGCCGGCAGGAATTTCCTGGTATATTTTGCTGTTGCCTTTTTAGGCCTCGTATACCTTACCACCCGTTCGGGCAACAATGAAGAAGTGTTGTTTTACATACCAGTGTTGCTCTGGCTGCTTTGTTATACATGGGTCATCAACAGGAAGGGTGTGATATTTAACAAAGTAAAGCTGAATATTGCGGCAATACTTTCCTGGATATTCATTTTCTCTGTTTCTATATCCGTTATCATGCTGTCGCAAAACAGGAAAGTGGAAAGGCAGCGTAGGCTCTCTATAGCTGAAAAACTATCAGTGCTCACAGATAAGTCAAGCGAGTCGAGTATGAGCATTGCGGCAACCTATCTCGACAATGATTTTTTTGCCGGCAACTTCACCAGGTTTCTTGACGAAAAATCAAATGCTTCACTTCGTGACAGTATCGTCAACAATACATTCGTTGGTTTTCTGGACCGGTTTGACACACGAATGTACCTGTTCGATTCGCTGAACCGGCCTTTGTATAATGAAGATCCATCCACATGGGAGAGCCTGAACGTGATCGTCAATGTTCAGTCACGGCCCACCGAAACGGAAGGCATCTACTCTTATGAAACCAGTGTAGATAAGTTTACCTACATCATCCGTCGTGAGATCAAGGACACCCTTTCCAGGAAAATGGGCACTTTCTTCATGGTGTCAAACCTGAAAACCTACAGCCGGGATGCACTGGTGCCGGAATTATTCAGTCAGAACAAAGGTGTTGCTCCTGAAAACTCACCTATCTATTCCAATGCAGTGTACCTGAATGGCAAACTTATCAGGCAAAACGGTATTTATCCCTTTGCGGTTACCCTTACCAAGGCAGATATTCCGGTGGAAGAAACACGGACCGCTGTGAACGGTGACTTTGATGAATTGTGGTACCGTGCAAATAATGATAAGACAGTGATTGTGGCACGGAAAAAGGAGACAACAATAGAAGCCATCACCCTGTTTTCTTATATTTTCTGTTCTTTTCTTTTCCTGGTGGCATTTGTACAACTGGTGATCTTTGTTTTGAGGACCGGCTACAACTGGCAGGGATTCAAAAAGCTTTGGCAGATGAATATCCGCTCACAGGTACACAGCACCATTATTTTTATCAGTGTGTTCTCCTTCCTTATAATCGGTTTTGCCACCATATCATTTTTCATCATCCGCAACAGCCAGAGTAATAAGGAAAAACTAAGTCGTACCATGCGGATCATGGTAAACGAGGTGGAGAAGAAACAATCAGAACACGCCATATTTGATGATGTGCTGAGTATAAATGACTCGGCAGCAAATACAGAATTGCAGAAACTGGTAAACGATGTGGCAGAAATACATGGGGTGGATGTGAATGTGTATGATTTGAAAGGCGACCTTCAAGTGACCTCTGAAGCCAATGTATATAACAGAGGTGTGGTAAGCAGGAAGATGGACCCTAAGGCATTCTATTTTCTTCATAAAAAGCGGCAGGTACTGCACACACAGGAAGAAAGGATTGGCAGCTTCTCGTACCTGAGTATCTATTCACCGGTACGTACAGACAGCCTGGAAACTTTTTCCTATATCAACATCCCTTACTTCACCTCCAAGTCGGCACTGCGGCAGGAAATATCCAATTTCCTGGTTACCATTATCAACCTGAATGCGTTCATATTCCTTATTGCCGGTCTTATTGCCCTGTTTATCACCAACAGGATCACCAACTCATTTTCCATCATCAGTGAAAAAATGAGAAAGGTAAACCTTGGAAAAATGAATGAACAGATAGACTGGAACCGCAACGATGAAATAGGTGAACTGGTGCAGGAGTACAACAAAATGGTGGCCCAGTTAGGCGAAAGCGCAGCCGCACTGGCCAAAAGTGAAAGAGAAGGCGCCTGGCGGGAAATGGCAAGACAAGTGGCGCACGAGATCAAGAACCCTCTCACGCCAATGAAACTGAGCATTCAGTACCTCCAAAAGGCTATTGATAATAACCAGCCTAATGTGAAAGAACTGTCAGGTAATGTAGCCCGAACCCTGGTGGAGCAGATCGATCACCTTTCAAAAATAGCTGCCGACTTTTCGCAATTCGCCAATATCGGCAATACAGCTGTTTCTGAATTTGACCTGCATGATGTGATTGCATCGCTGAAAGACTTGTATTCGGCAGATGACAGGGTGCTGTTTGACTGGTTCCCGGTAAATGACAGGATGATGGTTAAGGCCGATAAAACCCAGATGAACCGGCTCTTCACGAACTTATTTGCAAATGCGGTGGAAGCCTGTAATGGCAGCAGTATCTGCCGAATTGAAGTAAATGAAAAACGTACCGGCGATATTTTATCTATCAGCATCAGTGATAACGGCGAGGGTATTGCGCCCGAAATGCAGGAACGTATATTCATGCCCAACTTCACCACTAAATCATCTGGTACAGGTCTTGGCCTTGCCATGTGCAAAAGCATTGTGGAACAGGCCCATGGAAAGATATGGTTTGAAACCCGCCAGGGTGCCGGCACCACTTTCTTTGTAGAACTCCCGCTGGCGGAATAAGTATCAGCGTAGCTTTTTCATGCTCCTGTTCTTTTCAAGGAATGCTGTAAAATCCTGAAGGCTGAAGCTGCTCAGGTTTTTTCCTTTGGTAAGGCCTCCTTTTTGTGCTGCCAGCACACCATATTTCACATCATCATACCCATCCAGCGCATGGGCATCGGGATCGATGGAGATAAGCACACCTTTATCAAGCGCATAAGAGATCCATTGCCAATCAATATCCAGTCTCCTTGGGTGTGCATTCAGTTCTATCACCACATGGTTGGCGGCACAGGCATCAATTATTTTTTTATGATCAACAGGGTATCCATTTCGGCTCAGGAGCAGGCGCCCCGTCATATGACCTAATATGGTGGTATACGGGTTTTCAATCGCCGTAATCAGCCGTTTATTTGCTTTGTCTTCCTGCATTTTGAGATTGCTGTGTACCGAGGCTATAACAAGATCAAACGATTCAAGCACGGAGGCCGGGTAATCGAGGCTCCCATCATTCAGGATATCGCTTTCGATGCTCTTAAATATCCTGAAGGGAGCCAGTTGTTTATTCAGGTCATCCACCTGTTTGTGCTGTGCCCTTATCCTGTCTTCTTTCAGGCCGTTTGCATAGCCTGCAGTTTGTGAGTGATCTGAGATGACAAGGTATTCAAGCCCCCTTTTTATACATTCATCAGCCATCTCTTCAAGTGTATTGCTGCCATCACTCCAGTTGCTATGACTGTGAATAATACCACGTATATCACCTGGCTGAATAAGAACCGGCAGTTGTTGCTTTCGGGCGGTTTCGATAATGCCGGCTGTTTCCCTGAGGCAGGGAGGGATATAGGGTATGCCGGCTTTAGCAAAAATTACCTCGTCTTCTTCAGATTCATTACCAGAATAGTTTAATTCCGGAAATGTTTTGGCGAATGCGGTGAGGAATTCGCTGCTGCCGCTGGTAGTAAAAAGACTTTCGGCCCTGTTGGTTACACCGGTATATAGTTTCAGTTTCAGGCCGTTTTTCAATTTATACAGAAGACTGCCGGGTGTCTCCTCCAGCAATTCCGGGGGCTGTGCTGTTTGAAAACCGGGTTTTACCTTTTCATTGGGTTCAAGAATTATAAATTCCAGTTCTTCAATAGTGAGAGATTGCCGCCGGTATGCACCTGTAACCCTGACTTTTTCCGGTCCAAACAGTTTTTTGAGATAACCTTCCACCTGCGGGTAAAACTCACTCAGTTGTGCATACAGAAAATGGCCCTGGTTGGAGAAATAGAACTCTATTGCCTCCTGTACATTCTGTTGTGTTTTTTCTCCAAAGCCTTTATAAAGGGTAAGACGGTTTTCATTGCAGGCATAGAGCAGTTCGCCCAAGGATTCGATCTCCATTTCTTTCCAGATAGTATTGATCTTTTTCGGACCGATCCCTTTTATATTCAGCATCTCGATCACGCCTGGAGGGGTATTGGCAATAAGTTCATTTAACACAGTTAACTGGCCGGTATTGATCATTTCCAGCACTTTTTCGCTGGTACCAGGACCGATACCTTTTATGGCAGAAATCTTTTCTTTCGGGGTGTCTTTAAGCTGCATCGGCAGTTTTTCGATATTAAAAGCAGCAGCAGCGTAGGTCTTTGATTTGAAGGAATTTTCGCCGTGGATATCCATTAGTTTGGAAAGCAGGGAAAAATTTTCGGCAATGGTATAATTGTCCATTCCTGCAAATTAATGATTTTGAGTTGAGAGACGGGCTGTATGCAGTATGGCAGGCAGAACACTGCACTGATGATTTTCTCCAATGAAAAAGTCCCGCCAGGAGCGGGACTTTCGTTATTGTCGAAGAATCTTTAAACTTATTTCTTCTTCTTAGCAGCTTTCTTCTTAGGAGCAGCTTTCTTTTTGGGAGCAGCTTTCTTCTTAGGAGCAGCTTTTTTCTTTGTAGCCATTTTGTTTAGAATTTAATGTTAGTAAAAATGGGTTAACGATAGTAAAAATAATAATTATTTTATACTACCCAAATTTTTTTTCCACAAAATTCTAAACCGGGAAAATGGATCATGCTTCCACTGCGGCTACTGATACAACAGTCTTGTTGTTTTTTGCTTTGCGAAATTCAACAAGACCATCGCTCAAAGCAAACAACGTGTAGTCTCTTCCGATACCTACATTCTTGCCGGGATGATAAACAGTGCCACGCTGACGAACAATGATATTGCCGGATACAGCAGGTTGACCACCGAATATTTTTACACCAAGGCGTTTGCTTTGTGAGTCACGACCATTCTTTACACTGCCTTCACCTTTCTTATGTGCCATTGTATTAAAATTTAAATTCCAAATATCAGATCTCAGCTTCCAGTAGTTGGGCCGGGATCCGGTATTTGCAGTTTGTTATTTTATTGAGGTTACTTTGATCTTGGTATACGCTGTTCTGTGACCTTTCTTTTTGTGAAATCCTTTTCTGCGTTTTTGTTTATAGGCAATAACAGTATCGCCTTTTACGTGGTCAACTATTTCAGCCTGTACTTTGGATGAAACGGCAGAACCAACGGCCAGTTTACCATCGGCATCCACCAGCAATACTTCCAGGTCTATTTTATCGCCTGCCTTTCCTTCGAGGTGGGGAACATACAAAGTCTGGTCTTTTTCGACTTTATACTGCTGACCGGCTACTTTTACTACAGCTATCATACGTTTAAAATTAGGACGGCAAAGGTAAGGGTAAAAATCATACCTGCAAACGGGGAATCAAAGAATTGTAACAATTAATTGCCCCCTTGTTGGCGGCTGTTCCGTTATATTTGTAGCCCTTTGGCCGTCAACCGCCCCGGCCGGGGATGATTATTGCAAAAATGAACGTTTTGGGATGAAAATCAAGTCTTTCTTAGCCCGACCATTTGCTTCCTATATATATAAAGGTATACGAAAGGGCATGGCTACGGCCGTGGCTGACCAGGAAAATATCCTGAAATCCTTGCTCAAAACCGGCCGCTCTACCGAAATCGGCAAGGAATACGGGCTGGCGCAGGTAAACGGTTATAACGAATTCAGCCAGGCAGTACCCATCCGGGATTATGAACAATTGCGCCCCTGGGTGGATAAAATAAAGGAAGGGCGGCATAATGTACTCTGGAAGGGCCTGCCGATCTATTTTGCCAAAACCTCCGGTACCACCAGCGGCACCAAGTACATCCCGATCACGAAGGATTCTATTCCCAATCATATCAATACCGCCCGCAATGCCCTGCTTTGCTATATGGCAGAAACGGGCAACACCCGGTTTGCCGATGGAAAACTGATATTCCTGTCAGGCTCCCCCGAACTGGAAAGGGTGGGAGGCATCCCCACCGGCCGCCTCAGTGGTATTGTGAACCATCACGTACCGAGGTACTTGCGCACCAACCAGATGCCGAGCTATGAAACTAATTGTATTGAGGATTGGGAAACCAAGCTGAATAAAATTGTAGATGAAACCATTAATCAAAAAATGACACTCATCAGCGGCATACCGCCGTGGATGCAGATGTATTTTGATGAGCTGATAAAACGAAGCGGGAAAAAAGTAGGCGAACTGTTTCCCCATTTC
The DNA here is from genome assembly GCA_016787125.1 of Chitinophagaceae bacterium. Classification (GTDB taxonomy): domain Bacteria; phylum Bacteroidota; class Bacteroidia; order Chitinophagales; family Chitinophagaceae; genus JJ008. The sequence goes on from JAEUVM010000258.1 coordinate 14,026, forward strand.
AGCGTGATGGTACAGGGAGGCGTGAATTTTGAGCCCTATAAAGCCAAATTGTTTGAAAGTATCGGCCGCAAGGTTGATACCATAGAATTATTCCCCGCGAGTGAAGGGTTTTTTGCCTTCCAGGATTCGCAGGATGCCGAGGGCCTGTTACTGAACACCAACAGCGGTATATTCTTCGAGTTTGTGCCTGCAGGTGAAATTTTTAATGAAAACCCAACCCGCCTGTCGCTGAGAGATGTGAAAGTAGGGGAGAACTATGCACTCATCATCAGCAGTAATGCCGGCCTGTGGGGGTATAATATCGGCGATACGGTGAAGTTTGTTTCAACCGACCCCTACCGCCTTGTGGTGACGGGACGTACCAAACACTTTATTTCAGCATTCGGAGAGCATGTGATAGGCGAGGAGGTGGAATACAGCATGCTAAAAGCCACAGAAGAGGAGAATATTAAAGTGACAGAGTTTACGGTAGCGCCTTTTGTAAGCAGTGACGAAGGGAAATCTTACCATGAGTGGTTTATTGAATTTGAAAACAGTCCGCAGGATTTAGAAAACTTTGCTGCAAAGCTCGACATTCACCTGCGGCAGAAGAATGTTTACTATGATGACCTGATCAGCGGCAACATATTGCAGCCTTTAAAGATCACTCCTGTCCGGAAAAGTGGGTTTATTGATTACATGAAATCTATCGGAAAACTGGGCGGTCAGAATAAAGTGCCCAGATTGAGTAATGACAGGAAAATAGCAGAGGAATTAATAAAATTCAGTGACCGGGAATTATTAATTAATCATCATTAATTAGTAATCAAACAAGGATTCATGAGTGCAGACACCATAAAAAAACGAATTGCCATCTTTGGCTCCACTGGTTCCATCGGAACACAGGCTCTGGAGGTTATTGATGCCAACCCGGATAAATTCACCGCAGAAGTGCTTACCGCACAGAGTAATGATGAGTTGCTGATCAAACAGGCACTTCAGTTCAATCCGAATATTGTAGTGATCGGTGATGAAAAGAAATACAACCGGGTAAAAGAAGCATTGTCGGCCACTGATGTAAAAGTGTTTACGGGCATCAATGCACTGGAAGAAGTGGCTGCAATGGACTGCTACGACCTGATGCTTGCCGCCATTGTAGGTTATGCTGGCCTTCGGCCCACCCTGAAAGCAATTTCTAATGGAAAAATAATTGCCCTGGCCAATAAAGAAACGCTGGTGGTGGCCGGTGATATCATAATGCGAACTTCCGTGGAGAAACGGGTGCCTATCATACCTGTGGATTCGGAACATTCGGCCATCTTTCAATGCCTGGTGGGCGAAACCAGGAATAAGATCGAGAAAATAATCCTTACTGCCTCAGGTGGTCCGTTTATCGGCAGAAAACCGAATTACCTGGTAAATGTAAAACGTGAACATGCGCTTCAGCATCCCAACTGGTCGATGGGAGCCAAAATCACTATCGACTCCGCCACATTGATGAACAAAGGGCTGGAGATGATAGAAGCCAAATGGCTGTTCAACCTGAAGCCTGAACAGATACAGGTAATCATACATCCGCAGAGTATCATTCACAGTATGGTACAGTTTGAAGATGGAAGTATAAAGGCTCAGATGGGTTTGCCGGATATGAAATTGCCGATACAATACGCCTTGGCTTTTCCCAAACGGCTGCCCAACGATTTTCCCCGGTATGATTTCCGAAAAGTCAGCACACTTACGTTTGAAGAGCCCGATCTTAAAACATTCAGAAACCTGGCGCTGGCACAGGAGGCATTGAATAAGGGAGGAAACCTGCCCTGTGTGATGAATGCAGCCAACGAAGTGGCGGTGTACGCCTTTTTACGAAACAGGATCAATTTCCTTGATATGACAAATGTGATAGAAAGTGTGATGCAGAAAGTTTCATTCATTCAAAACCCTACACTGGAGGAATATTTTGACAGCGATGGGGAGGCCCGTAACTTAGCAGCCGATATAATAAAACTCTGATCTTTTACCAAACAATCCTGCGTTTCAGGATTTTTTCTTTTTTATAAATATGAATGTATTAGCAATAAATTGGCCGAACGTGGGCTTACAGGCGGGACAACTGCTGCTGGCATTATCGATCCTGGTGATCCTGCATGAGTTTGGGCACTATATCACCGCAAGATGGTTTAAATGCCGGGTGGAAAAATTCTTTCTCTTTTTTGATCCATGGTTTTCGCTGGTAAAAAAGAAAGTGGGCGATACGGTTTATGGTATCGGCTGGCTTCCGCTGGGCGGTTATGTGAAAATATCAGGGATGATAGATGAAAGCATGGACAAAGAGGCAATGAAGCAACCACCAAAGGAATGGGAATTCAGAAGCAAGCCGGCCTGGCAGCGGCTGATCGTGATGCTGGGTGGAGTGATCATGAATATACTTACCGCATTTGTAATCTATGCTTTTATACTCATGATCTGGGGCGATAAAAAAACGCAAATCTCCAGTGTGAAGAACGGGATTTGGGTGATGGATTCAGTGATGTACAAAATCGGGTTCAGGGACGGTGATAAGGTTATTTCCGTAAACGGTGACTCGATCCGTTATTTTGAACAGATACAATCCAAAGTACTTATAGGAGGAAGAACAGTATTGCTGGAAAGAAACGGACAAAACATCACCCTCGATCTGCCAATTGACCTGATAGATAAACTCATCACCCGCAGGGACAAAAGAAGGATGTTGATTACTGAGCGGCTCCCGGTGTATGTGGGCAAATATGACGAGAAGGATACATCCTATGGAAAAAAGGCCGGGTTACAGGAACTGGACAAAATTGTAGCGATAGATGGTATGCCAGTTGAGTTTTACGACCAGGTTCCCGGCAAGCTGGCGTTCTATAAAAATTGCGAAGTGAATCTTACTGTTGAAAGATCAGGTGAGTTAAAACAAATAACCTCTAAGGTAAATGGAGATGGGAGGATAGGTATACCACTTCTTAACGATGCTCAGTACGAAAGTCTTGGCGTATATGATGTGGATACAACCAAATATGGTTTTTTTGCAGCTTTTCCGGCAGGAGTAAAAAAGTCGGGAGAGAAACTTCAATCATATATAGATCAGTTTAAGTTGATACTAAACCCCGAGACAGGCGCTTATAAAGGCGTGGGCGGTTTCAAAGCGATGGGTTCAATATTTCCCACTACCTGGAGTTGGGAAGCATTCTGGAATATTACGGCATTCCTTTCCATCATACTGGCATTTATGAACCTGCTGCCTATCCCGGCACTGGATGGCGGGCATGTGATGTTCACCCTTTGGGAAATGATCACAGGAAGAAAGCCAAATGAAAAATTCCTGGAGTATGCCCAGATAGCAGGTATGATAATATTACTGGCACTGATGCTCTATGCTAACGGAAATGACTGGTTTGGCTGGGGACGATAGCGTGTATCACGCATTTTTTCCTGGATTATTCATCCAGTTCAATACCGATCTTTTTCATTAGTAAGGAGGCGTTCATGCTTTGGCAAACGCCTTCTTTCAATTTGTAATCAAAATACAATTCCTCGTTGGCCACCTGCACATCAAAATGGTAGTTGCGGATACTGACCGGAAATGCAGCCGCCATTTTTGAAAGTTCAAGATCATGCGTGGCCAGCATTCCTGTGGCTTCGTGGTGTATCAGTTGCCTTACCAGTGCTTTTGAGCCGGTATGCCTGTCAGCCGAATTAGTACCCCGCAGAATTTCATCCAGCAGAAGGAATACCCTTTCCTTGTTGTTTACGGCATCGATGATCTCCTTTAATTTTTTCAGTTCAGCATAAAAAGTAGAGGTGCTTTCTTCAAGGTTGTCGCTGATGCGCATGCTGCTCATCACTTTCATATAAGAAACCTCAAGTTTTGAAGCACAAACTGGCGCCCCGGCAAGGGCCAGTACCATATTAATTCCGGCGCTGCGTAGAAAAGTGCTTTTACCTGCCATATTCGAGCCGGTGATCATGTTGAGTTGGGCAAGCCCTTTTGTGGTGAAAGAATTGGTTACCCTCTTTGCCGGACTGATCAGCGGGTGTCCAAGCTCCACGCTATCAAACACTCCGGCGTCTTTTGAAATGACAGGATATGTCCACCCGGGATGATTGAAGGAAAGTGTGCCAAAACATGAAGCAGCTTCCATAAGTGCCAGGCCCCGAAACCATCCGGTGACAAACTTTTTATTTCTCTTTTTCCATTTTTCGAGCGAGAATAACTGTTGAAGGTCCCAGAAAAGAAATGTATTGAGAGGGATATGTATGATGAAGTTAAGTTTATAATCAAACCGTTCAAGGATACGGGTCAAGGATGTTATTTCGTCCGAGGCACGACGGGGTTTATTTGCAAAATGTGCTTTTACCTGCTGCAGGTAGGAAGATTCAAAAGAGGTTTCTTCAATCAGTTGAATGCTGTTGGATAAACTGCCGAGCTGCGGTGCAATCCTGCTGAGGGAGATGTGTGCTTTGTTTACCATTCGGGAAATGGTATAAGCTGTCACCATCATTAATACGATACATG
>JAEUVM010000297.1 GCA_016787125.1 Chitinophagaceae bacterium
AACAGATTCGGATTCCATAATGGGAAATGACCGGTTCGTTCCTTGTACTCAAAAGAATTTTGCGCCATACCCTTCCAGCCGATAGTATCATGCTGGTTCAGCACATTGCCATCCAGTACGGGTTTGCAAAACAGTGCCGCCACCACAATAAAAACCACTACTGCAATGAGATGGGGCAAAACCTTCTTTACCAGTGAATTATTCATACAGAAACCTTATTAGGGTGACAAAATAATGCTATTTTAGGCTAAATTTCCCGATGCGCTGGCTTTTATTTTTGTCAAGATTAGCCTTTATCTGTGGCGTCTTTTTTATTGTGGCCGTATCACTTTTGGTCAATGACTGGGTTGATGACCCCACCCTCGAATCAACGATCATCACCATTGGCTATACAATGGGGCTTGTCATTTTCCCGCTCACCAATCTTTGCTACCTGGTCGTTCTTCTTATAAAGAGAAAGTTAAAGGCCTACGTGCCGCTCTGGCTGGTACTTGCCAATGTATTATTTCTTTTATTACTGATCTATTTTATATTTTACCTGAATGATCCATACTATCATCAAAAATAGACCTACAAGGTTGTTTATTATTCTGGCCGGATTCTTTATTGCCAACGCTTTGATCGCAGAGATCATTGGGGTGAAAATCTTCTCACTGGAAAAAACACTTGGCTTCGATCCGCTGCATCTCCACTTATTGGGAAATGACCTGTCTTTTAATCTCACGGCCGGCGTTTTGCTTTGGCCCGTAGTGTTTATAATGACAGACATTATAAATGAGTATTATGGCATGCGGGGCGTGCGGTTTTTGTCATGGCTGGCTGCCGGACTTATTGCTTTTGCATTTATCATATTCGTTGGGGCTGTCAGCCTGAGTCCGGCTGATTTTTTTATCACCAGTAAACAGGGGTCAGGTGTACCGGATATGAGCAAAGCTTATAACAGCGTATTAGGCCAGGGTGGCTTTATCATCATTGGTTCACTCACGGCCTTTATCATCGGGCAACTGGTGGATGTATATTTTTTTCATAAGATCAAAAAAGCGACAGGCGAGAAAAAAATATGGCTGAGGGCAACCGGCTCCACGCTTATTTCACAATTCATCGACAGCTTTATTGTGCTGTTCATTGCTTTTTATATTGGCACCAGGGTAAATGCATCTAAAGATGATTTTGTATGGCCATTTAAACTCTTCATTGCTGTTGGGATTGTAAACTATATTTACAAGTTTACCGTAGCTATACTGCTTACGCCGGTAATATACCTTGTACACAACCTGATTGAAAAATACCTTGGCCCTGAGAAAGCAGCCGAAATGAAAGCCGCCGCCATGAAAGACAGTTAGAATAATTCCTTTACTTGGGTGGCAACTATCTTGTCTATAGGAAGTGTCAGGCACTCTTCAGAGAAATGCTCCCAGTCAATAAACCGGAAGGTTTCCGTTTCTTTTTTCTCTTCGTAAATCTTTAATTGCGCCTCATCAAAGTCGAAGGGCTTATCCCGCAGAGGTACGGTAATAGCCTTAAGTGCCTTTACCCTGTAATAAATGGAAATGATTTGGTGGGCAGGATTGAAAGCTGATAGCTGGAATAAATCAGTCGTATAAATATGTTCAGTCACCTCCACCTCCAGATTCATTTCTTCTTTGAACTCCCGCTTCAGGCAATCACGGGTGCCTTCGCCAAACTCAAGCCCGCCGCCGGGAAATTTGGTGATGTACAAGCCCCGTATCAGTTCATCGCTGACAAGCACCTGTTTCTGGTCATTTATAAGGATGCCATACACACGGAGATTGAAATGACTCATATGGTCAGAATATTTTTTTCTTCAAAAAGAAATAGCCAATAAACAGGGAGATGACCAATGATAACCCAACAGGAAGGTAAAAGGCAAGTTTGGAGGACTGGTAGGGTATAGGCACATTCATTCCATAGATACTGGCTACCAGTACGGGCAGTGTAAGTACAATGGTAATAACTGACAGGCGTTTCAGCACTTCGTTCTGGTTATTGGCAATAATGCCTGCAAAAGCATCCAGTGTGCTGCTTAAGATGTTGCTGTAAATATTTGCCATCTCAAGGGCTTGGGAATTATCTACGATAAGGTCATCAAGCAATTCTTTTTCCTCTTCAGTGAGACCAAGAAAATTCGTTCGCTGCAATTTCATCAGAAGCAACTCGTTTGACCGGATGGCAGTCAGAAAATACACGAGGCTTTTTTGAATACGCATCAGTTCAAGGAGGTATTCATTCCTGCTGGCATCGTACAGCTTTTGTTCGTAGGTATTACGGCGCTGATTTATTTCCTTCAGGTGATCCATGTAATTTTGAACCACCTTTTCAAATATCTTCAGCACCATCATATTCCTTTTATCAGGGTGACGGTTTTGAAATGTATTCAGGAATTTCTTGATAGCAGGGTTGTCAAATGAATTGACGGTTACTACCTGGTTATGTGTCAGAATTATGCAAATCGGGATGGTGATATAGTAGGCATCACTCTCGTTGAACGAGTTGTTTTCAGTGGGTGTTTTCAATACAATAAGCCGGACGTTATCGTCTTCCTCAAAACGGCTTCTTTCGTCAATATCGAGTGAGTCCGTAAGGAAGTCAATTGGAATGTCCAGTTTAGAAGCCAGCTCAGAAAATTCTTCCTGTTTCAGTGGAGGGGTCATATTGACCCACGAGCCGGGTTCAGGGCTGTTGATCTCTACCGTTTGATGATTAATATTGATAAAGTACTGAATCACGGCCGCAAAGGTAAGCGGCTGCGCCAGTTGTGGCAAAAATGCTTTTAGCCGTTTCCGCCCGCCAATGCCCTGATGCTTTTCAGGTGATGATGCGTATGGTGAATCGTAAAATAACCGAGCTCACGGAGCGTTATCTTTCCAAGAAGGGGATGAGGGGCAAGGTAGTTATCGAGCAAGAGATCGGTCCATTTTTTCTCTATTGAAACGGCCAGCCGCTCCATAGCGGTATTGAATTGCTGAAGTAATTTTTCCTTACCGTATGATGCGGGTACCGGCTTGGGCACAAACCTGGCACTGGCCCGGCCGCCTTCTTGCAGTTTTTTGGTGTATTTAGCTACCAGTTCATCATAATTGCGGGAATTCCTGTTGGGTTTGCCAACCACAAGACGTACGATAAATTTTGGAAGGGAATAAGCAAGACGGGTATTGTTGGCAGAAATGATCAGATGCTTTACTTGTTGTGCAGCCGACCATTTGCCTGCTGGTTGTGCAAACAATACTTCTTCAGGCAGACCCTGGCAATATTCATAAAACTCCGTCCCCGACAAACGGAGAAATTTTACAATATCCTGGATGTTGAGATGGCCTGTCATGATTAATTTATTTCTGTATTGCCTTCAAATACCTTTTCAGCCGGACCGCACAGCCAGATATTTTCATAGCTGGTATCATTGATGCGGTCAAACTCAACCGAAAGATTACCTCCCAGTGTTTTTACTTCCACATCATTAAAGCCGTTTTCGTTGTGATAACAAACAAGTGCCGCTGCAGTAACACCGGTACCGCAGGAATAGGTTTCATCTTCCACACCTCTTTCAAAAGTTCGGACGAATATTTTATCAGCTTCCCTGAGTTGTTCCACAAAATTGACATTGATGCCTTCCTCTTCAAACTCTTTACTGTGACGGATCTCATAGCCCTTTTTGTAAACATCTGTATCGGCAACATTGGTTACCATTTTTATATAATGGGGTGAGCCGGTATCGAGTATGTAGTCGTTATGAAATTTTCGTATATACTTTACATCTTTCATTTTTAGTGATACAATTCCATCCATATCAATTTCTGCAAGATGTGGCCCGTCGGCAGCAAGAAAATAGTATTCTTCTTTGTGGATACCAAGGTGGTAGGCGAATTTGGTGATACAACGGCCGCCATTACCACACATCGTCCCTTCTTTGCCGTCGGCATTATAATATTTCATTTCAAAATCAAAGCCGGGCTTCTCATTAAGCAGCATCAGCCCGTCGGCGCCAATTCCAAAACGGCGATCACAAAGTTTCCTGATTTGTTCAGCGGTAATGCCTGAGTATTCCTTGTTACGGTTATCCGCAAGTATGAAATCATTGCCGGTGCCCTGGTATTTATAAAAATGTAAGCGCATCAGATATTTTGTGAAAATATGTCAATGAATTTTCGGATCAGGTTTTCCACTGCAGCTTTGCCGTCTTTGGAGAATTCTTTTTTCACCCTGTTTGCCACGATTGCATTTATGGCAAGGCAATTATGCCCCAATAATTTTCCCAGTCCGTATATGGCCGAAGTCTCCATTTCAAAATTGGTGATGCGGTGCTGCCCGAAGCGGAAATCGGTCAGCCTGTTGATCAGTTCCGGGTTTCGGATGCCCAGTCGCAGTATGCGGCCCTGTGGTCCATAAAACCCCGGGCAGGTTACGGTAATACCCTGGTGAAAATCTTTTACAAAATGCTTTATCAAAGAACCGGCACCGCTGGTGATATAGGGCTGGCCTATCTGCCCGTGTATTTGTGTATGCGTGATAAAAGACTGCAGCAGTTCTTTTTCCTGGTCATTATGTTCGTGGCGGTAAAAATTAAGAAGATTGTCAATCCCTAAGCCATGCGTGGACGCTACAAAACTGTCAACAGGGATATCTTCCTGGAGTGACCCCGAAGTGCCTATCCTGATGATATTAATAGACTGTAGTTCTTTTTTAATTTCCCTTGTTTCAAAATCAATATTGACCAGGGCGTCCAGTTCGTTTATGACAATATCAATATTATCTGGCCCGATACCGGAAGAAAGCACCGTCAGCCTTTTATTTCCCACCCGGCCGGTATGTGAAATGAATTCACGGTGTTGTCTTTTAACCTCAATTTCATCAAAGTGCTTACTTACTTCCCGCACCCGGTCAGGGTCTCCAACGGTAATAACGGTTCCGGCTATTTCTTCAGGGCGAAGGTCGAGGTGGTAAACAGCTCCCCTCGGATTAATAATTAGTTCAGATTCTGCAATACGGCTCATACGGCATTGTTTCTGTTATGATTAGGTTCAATTTATCAAAAATACCTTATTTTCGCGGCGAACCAAAAATGGTCCTTTGGCCGAGTGGCTAGGCAGAGCTCTGCAAAAGCTCGTACAGCAGTTCGAATCTGCTAGGGACCTCAGAAAGGGCCATCTGTGATGGTCCTTTTTTATGCCCGGTATTTTGCATCGTAAGTGACATACTTACTATTACAGATGGTATATAAAGAACAGGTGATGTTAAATAAAACAGATGCAAGGATATTTAAGTGGTTGCACTTACGAATATTGAAAGCAGCTGCTATTATATCCATCGTTAAGCTAACCAGCTTATAATAATAGTATTTATATAAGGCCTGTTAGTAAACGTTAGTTGGAGAATAACACATGCCATTCAAAAGGTATCACAAAATAAATATTCACAATTCTGAAAATTAATTTGTTTGTATTAACTCAACCAGTATCTTAGTATTCGATTCCGCTTTTTCCCACTACTCTAAGAAATAAATCCACGGTTAAGACTGATATTGTTCACACTCAACATTGAATAAATGATTGAGCAAACCTTATCCTTTCTTGCCGGAGAGATAAATTCCTTCACCGGCAATAAAGACTATCATTACCGTAACCAGGTGGTTGCCATGGTGTGCGACCTGGTTGATCATAAAGGAGAGCCGACTTTCCTGAAACGCCTCAATGAAACCACAGGCGATTTTCTCCTTCTCACACTTATCAATGTGGAAGAGGAAGTGATTGGTAAATCACAACTTCCTTATTTCCGCAAGCCCGATCAGACACTCGATGTACTTAACCCGGAACTGCGGGTGAATCTGTATGTACTGGTTACCGGCGCTTCCAACAGGGCAGAAAGTGAAAGGTATATCAACACGCTGCGCATGCTTTCATATGCAATAGGGTGTTTTCAATATAAAAATGTCTTTGAGAAACTCAGTTCTCCTACCTTACCGGAAGAGATAGAGAAACTGGTGGTGGAACTGGTGAGTCCCACTTTCGAACAGCAAAATCATATCTGGGGCGGGTTAGGTGCCAAGTATCAGCCTTCAGTATTATACAAGGTGAAACTCCTCACTTACAGAGAGATACTGGAAAGTAATGGCGCCGGTATGGTGAAACGGATACGATCAGGAATAAACGGAAACTAAAAAAAGTGAAAGCTTATTTTGAAATATTATTTCAGGTAAATGTCTTCCACCGGTTCTACCCGGATGAGGATGACAATCGCTGCAAGGCGCTGTCATTTGAGCCCACCAACGATTGCAGCCGTCTGCTCCGTGAACATAAACTGTATTTCAAACAAACAGATAACGGCTTCATAATAGCGGCTGAAAAAAAGATGACCGGCGGGACGGAGGCTGCACCGCTTCTTGAGCCTGTTGCTGAGATAGAACCGGGCACCTGTTTCAATTTCTTTATAAAAACCAACAGGCTGGATTTTCTCAATATCACGGATGCCGATCTTACACAATTTGCAGGAGGAAAGAAGTTTTACCTGCGAAATAATGTAAACAGTCCGCTGACAACCAATAACGTAGTACAAACACCGGATATGAACAACTTCTGGCTTACGGTGAACAGCATTGTTACTACGGTTACTGTTCATGACCTGGCTCCGCTTACCGATACGTTAAAGATCGGAACTGTCAATTTTGCGGCACCTGTAAACATCCCTGACGATCCTGCTAAACTGGTATTGCGGGATGCCGATGGCAACACTGTACTCCGTAAAACAGTTCCCAGGAATAGCCTCAATGAAATCACCACCGGCAGTCTGCTGCTGGCCGACTCGCCATTGCCAGAGAATATTTATCATTTGGAACAGGTGGATAGTACTAATACAGTTTTGTCTGAAGAAACCTGGTTTCTTACCGAACAGGCCGGAAGCAGTGGTATTGAAGGAATACTGCAACTGCAATACAATCATGCCCTTAAAAATACGGGAGCAACAGAATACCAGTTTGAAATTGACCTCGATGCCCGTGCTGTACAGTGGAGCTACCGCATACAGGTGGATGAGTATGAAGACCCGCTGGATGCGGTAAACAATTACAACCCGGATGATCTGCGGCTGAATACCTTATTGAATAATGTACCAGTGCTCTCCACCTCCTTTACACAGGCAAAGGATACAGGGCCACCGGTGCTGGTGAGGTTTGACTCTGTAGGACTGATTCCACTACGGGAGGAAGCTTACAAAGGAGTAAACCTGGTGGATAAAGATGCGCTGGCAGTGCCGATCATCGCCAATATGCCCAATGCTAATCCCTCAATGTTGCGGGATGCAGGCGGCGGAAATTATCGTTCAGAAATATTTTTAAAAATTAAATAAACAACAACTAAAAAACAAACCATGGCAACGTCATACAAAACACCCGGCGTGTACGTAGTGGAGAAATCCATTTTTCCGCCATCTGTGGCGGAAGTTGAAACCGCAGTGCCTTGTTTTATCGGTTATACCGAGAAAGCAATGCAGTACAAAAGCGGCGATCTTTCAAACGTCTGTAAAAAGATCACTTCACTGAAAGAGTATGAAAAGTATTTTGGTTACGGGCCTCCCACCTCGGTGAGTTCTGTTACGTTGGATGACACAAACAACGTTACAGAGACCGTATTTAACCAGGTGCATTACCTGTATGATTCATTGAAGCTGTTTTTCAACAACGGAGGCGGAAAGTGCTATATCATTTCCGTCGGTTACTATACAGATAGTATTGACAAAGCCAACTTTGAGAAAGGGATTGATGTATTGAAAAAAATGGATGAGCCTACCCTGATCCTCTTTCCGGACGCGGTAAGTCTCAGTCCCGGCTCCGGTTTGTACGACCTGCAGAAGAAAGCACTGGCCCAGTCAGGTGAACTGATGGATCGGTTTGTGATCATGGACCTGCTCAATAAGCTTAACCCCAATGTACCGGATGATACCACCAACTTCGATCTCTCAAACGATGAGTTTCGCAATAACATCGGCATGAGTGACCTCAAATTTGGAGCTGCCTATACACCATGGGTAAAAGCAAAGATCGTGAAGGATTTCACCTATCCCGATATTGCATCAAAGCTGAAGAAAAACTCTGCTTCCATCACCATTGATCCCGATCTTACCGGCACATTACCTGCCGCCGATCAGACCACCATCAATAATATCTTGTCAGAGTATGATGAACTGATGACCTGCAAGACGAATATTGATGCGGCCTTTTTCACTCAATACGGAAGTTCAGCGTACAACCTGAAGCAATCTTACGCCGACCTGCTCAGCGATTTTAAGACCAAAGCAACTGATCCCACAGAAACAATGGCCAACATCCGTGCAGCCTACATGGCATTGCATGATGAGGCGTTGATGATGGCCGATCACCTGGATGATTTGCTTGACACTACACCGCCGCCTACAGTAATTGTCAATACAGACCTGTATACAGCGTGTGACGCCATTGCTACAGGTGTGGCTGATGAGTTGTTACAGCTTGTAACGTTGAATAATACACTCGACAACTTTCTGTTGACCGAAGACCCGTCCTCAGGAAATTATCCAAGGCAGATCAATCTTGCAAACCCGCAATACCTGCCACCGGGTACCTGGGCCAACACAGCAATGGATACTTCCATCAACAGTGCTGCTGATGATGAAACACTCTTTACACATAGTGCGGCAGCTATCACAGCTGAACCAACAGCCACAGTAAAAGACCAGATGCGCCGGGAGAATATGCTGGGCACTGAAAGTATCATCACTGATGCCTTCTTTGCCTTTTATAATGCTTATTCAGCCATGCTGGAGAAACTGGCAGAAATGATGCAGGACCAGGAAGATGAACTGGTAAAGTCTTACCCTGTTTACAAGAACATCATTAACGCTGTAAATAACACCGATACATTGATGCCACCCAGTGGTGCAGTGGCTGGCCGATACGCTTACGTTGATAATACCCGTGGCGTGTGGAAAGCGCCAGCCAATGTGGACATAGCGTATGTGAGCGATGTGGCTTATCACGTTGATGACAAAGAACAGGAAGGACTCAATGTGGACTCAAACAGTGGTAAATCCATCAACATCATCCGCACTTTCACCGGTAAGGGTGTATTGATCTGGGGCTCCCGTACTCTGGCTGGTAATGATAATGAATGGCGCTATGTGCCGGTACGCCGCTTCTTCAACATGGTGGAAGAATCAGTAAAGAAATCAACTTTCTGGGCAGTGTTTGAACCAAACGATGCCAACACCTGGAGTAAGGTAAAAGGAATGATTGACAACTTCCTCACACTCCAATGGCGCAATGGCGCATTGCAGGGTGCCAAACCGGAAGAGGCATTTTATGTGAAAGTGGGCCTTGGTCAGACGATGACCTCGCAGGATATACTGGAAGGCCGCATGAATGTGGAGATCGGTATGGCCGTGGTAAGACCAGCCGAGTTTATCATACTCACCTTCTCACATAAACTGGCTACTTCATAAACGAAAGCGTCATCAACTGTAAAAACAACTTTAATCGTTAAATCTTTTTTATGGCAAACTATCCTTTACCGGCATTTCATTTCAGGGTTGATTGGGGCGGATCCACCATCACCTTCAGTGAAGTATCCGGTTTAAATATCGAGAACCAGGTAATTGAATACCGCGATGGTGCCAGCCCAGAATTTTCTATGCGGAAAATGCCCGGCCTGCAGAAATTCGGCAATATCACCATGAAGCGGGGAATTTTTAAGGGTGACAACGAGTATTACGAATGGCTCAACACCATTAAGATGAATACCATTGAACGGAGAGATGTAACCATCAGTCTGCTGGATGAAGAGCACAACCCGGTGATGAAATGGAAAGCAAAAAGCTGCTTCCCCTCTAAAGTCGAAGGAGCCTCGTTGAAAGCATCCGGCAATGAAGTGGCCATCGAATCAATGGAAGTGGCACACGAAGGACTCACAATTGAGAAAGCATAATACGCTGATTCATGGCAGAACATTATCCGCCGGTTGGATTTCATTTTAAAGTATCCATCAATTTGCCCGATGCTGGCCAGGAAGACCGGGAAGCAAGATTCCAGGAAGTAAGTGGCCTGAATAAGACCATTGATATAGAGGAATACAAGGAAGGAGGAGAGAACCGGTTTGCACATCGCCTTCCCAACCCGGCCAAGTACAGTAACCTGGTGTTGAAAAGAGGGATGCTTACGCAATCAAACCTTATAAAATGGTGCTTTGATGCGATTGACAACTTCATTTTCAAACCGGCGGATATCACCATCACCCTGCTCAATGAAAAACATGAACCGCTTTCCACCTGGAATGTGTCAAAAGCCTTTCCGGTAAAGTGGGCCACCTCAGATTTCAAAGCGCAGGAAAACAGCATCGCTATCGAAACATTGGAGCTTGCATTTCAAAATTTTGTAAAAACAGATAACTGATGCCAATAGAAATAAGAGAAATAGTAATCAGGGCCGCTGTTGGTCAGAATGAAGGACAGGCTGCTGCTGCATCAGGACCTTCGCCTGCGGCAGGCGGCGCCGACCCTGTACAGGAAGCGGCAGAACAGGTAATGCAAATGATGGAGGATAAAAAACAACGCTAGCAATGTCAGGCACGCTGGAGAAAATAAAGATCGAAACCTATTCTGACGATAAGTACCAGAGTAAAGGCAGTGATGAATTTGTGGCGATGTTCAATCCCAACAAATACACGCTGAAATACGAGATCGAGCAGAATGAGAAACAGGGAGCAGGTACATCGCCCCCGGCGCCCACTTTTGCCAAGATGAAGCCGCAGGAGATGGACCTGGAATTTTTGCTCGATGGTACCGGGGTAACCACCGGCGAGGCAACGGATGTGCAGCAGAAAATAGATGAGTTTCTCAAAGCGGCTTACGAATTTAAAGGGGATGAACATAAGCCCCGTTACCTGCGTATCTGGTGGGGAAAATCATTTGTCTTTGATTGTACACTGAAGTCGGCCGATATCAATTACACCCTGTTCAAGGCAGATGGCACTCCGCTCCGGGTAAAGATCAATGCAAAGTTTTCCGGCTTTATCAACGATGAGTTACGGGAAAAGAAGGAAGACAAGCAATCACCCGACATCACACACCTGGTAACGGTGCCGGATAAAGAACGGATTGATTACATCACTTATAAAGAGTACAAGGAAGAGGAATGGTATATAGATGTGGCCATCTTTAACCAGTTAGACAATTTCAGGAAGTTAAAAACCAATTCAAAGCTGATCATTCCTCCACTGGAGCAAAAGAACTGATATGCCAGCCCAGCCAACACAGGATCTTTCATCATTCAAAGTGTTTTCCGACGGAACAGAACTGCCGGGCACATTTAATATCATATCTGTGATGGTGGATAAAGGCATCAATAAAGTACCGGTGGCAAGGATCATCATGAAAGACGGCGACGCATCAGCACAGGGATTTAACAATAGTAACAAAACAGAACTCGACCCTGGAAAAACAATAAAAATAGAAGCGGGATTTCACAACCAGACAGAAGTAATATTTGAAGGTGTGATCATAAAACAAAACATACGGCTGAAAAATGGAAAGGATTCCTTCCTGGTGGTGGAATGCAAGGATAAATCCTACCCGATGACACTGGTTAGGAAAAGTGCCTACTTCGCCGAAAGTAAAGACAGCGATGCGATAGAAACAATTGTGGGCAATTATGGCTTGCAGAAAGATATTACAGCCACCACCGTAACACATAAGCAACTGGTACAAAGTTTCTGTACTGATTGGGATTTTATGATAAGCCGCAGCGAACTGAATGGCATGGTGGTGCTGTGCGACAATGGGAAAGTGATCATCAAAAAACCAGAAGTGGCATCATCAGCCACTGCTACATGCACCTTCGGGACAGATGTGCTCAATTTCGATGCACAATTCGATGCCACACACCAATATCAGACTATCACCTGTAAAGCATGGAGCTTTGCCGACCAGGAAATAACCGATGCAGACAATGAACCGGTCAGCATTACCGAAGCCGGCGATATTACTTCAGCAACCCTTGCCGGTAAAGTAAACGGAACAACAGCCGAATATGTACACTCAGGCAAACTGACACAGGATGAATTGAAAAGCTGGGCTACGGCGCAGCAAACCAAAAATATACTTTCTAAAACAAGAGGCCTGATCACCTGCAAAGGAAAATTTGAAGCAAAACCCACGGAAACGCTGGAACTGGTTGGTTTTGGCAATCACTATAATGGGAAACATTTTATCTCGGCCGTCAGGCATGAGTTAAAAGACAGCCTTTGGGAAACCTCGATCCAGTTTGGCTGGTGGCCTGAGTTATTTACAGAACAGTATACAGTGAATCAGCCACCAGCCGCCGGGGTCATTGCAGCCGTGCCGGGTTTGCAGATAGGTGTGGTAACTGCATTGGAAGGAGATCCCGAAAGTGAATTCAGGATACAGGTAAGATTTCCGTTGATGGACAACCAGGCAGAAGGAATATGGGCCCGGGTGGCCTTGCTGGATGCCGGAAAGGAAAGAGGGTCTTATTTCATGCCGGAGGTGGATGATGAAGTGATCGTGGGATTTATCAATGCCGATCCCCGTGATGCCATCATTCTCGGCATGGTGAACAGCAGCAGTAAGCCGGCCCCATTCACGCCATCTGATGATAATGATGAGAAGGGGTTTGTAACCCGCAGCAAAATGAAACTTGTTTTCAATGATAAAAAGCCATCTGTAACAATAGAAACACCCGGAGGACGGATGCTGATCCTTGATGATGATGCCGGGAAGATCACGATAAAGGATAAAAAGAAAAACACAATTGAAATGTCGGATGATGGCATCCTCATAGACAGCAGCAAGGATATTATCCTTAAAGCAAAAAAGGATATAAAAGGAGATGGAGTGAATGTGGAGATAAAGGCCAGTGGCAATTTTAAAGGAGAAGGCAGCGGTGGTGCCAAACTGTCCTCTTCAGGCACAACAGAAGTAAAAGGATCATTTGTAAATATAAACTGATAGCAATGCCTGCAGCAGCAAGAATGGGAGATACTACTAATCATGGCGGCACTATTACGGGCCCCGGAGTAACGAATGTATTAATAGGAGGTAAGCCGGCAGCGGTAATGGGCGATATGCATGTGTGTTCATTGCCGCCAACCGGGCACCAGCCTACCGTCAGCGCTTTTACCAAAGGGAGCAGCACTGTTAAAATAGGAGGCAGGGCGGCGGTGAGGACCAGCGACAGTTGTATTTGCGGTGCCATGGCCGCCGTAGGTGAAATAACCGTACAAATAGGAGGATGATGGAAGTAAATACTGACATAATAGGAATAGGCTGGAGTTTCCCACCCGCATTCAACCGGGCGGCCGGTGATGTATTCATGACGGGCGGTGAAGAGGATATTCAGAACAGTCTGAAGATATTACTGAACACCGCCTTTGGTGAAAGGGTGATGCGGTCTGATTACGGCTGCGACCTGCGCCGTTTTTTATTTGATCCGGCAAACGCCAGCATGGAAGCTTATATCAGAAAGATAGTGGAAGAAGCGATACTGTATTTCGAAGCCCGTATACGACCTGAGAAAATAACGCTTGATGTGATGGACGGTGTGATGGAGATCAATATTGAGTACACGATAAAGACCACTAATTCGAGGAGCAACTATGTATATCCGTTTTACCTGAAAGAAGCTAGTTTGTAATGAGCGACTGTTACGATATCAACCCTTTACAGCATGGCGGTACCAGCCAGGAGTTTCGTATGCCTGCGGCTCTCGACCCGGCCTATGCACCGGTTGACGACAGGCAACTGAGTGATATGCTGCTGTACCTGGAAAAATATGGCAGCCTCCTGAATTTTTATGATAACACGAATACCATCAATGGAGATTGGGCGCCTTTTCTTTCCGGTGATGTGACAACAGTACTTTCATCTGTCAGTGAAAATGATACAAGAGAACCGGTAACCACCTGGTACAAATATGCGGATAAGTTTGAAACCGCCACCCTTCCGCAACTTAGACAATACAATAAAACATTGTTTGATGTCACCTTTACCTTGCTGGATATGATACGGCAATGGAATGACCGCTTGTCTCTGAATGCAGCCGCAAAGAAAATGATACTGGGTGAGATCATGTCAAGGCTTTCTTATGAAATGCGTAATACATTATTGTATTACAAAACAGGAAAGGGTGCACTGAACTTTATAGACGAAACGTTTTTTGCCAACCCCGCTTTGGAAGATTTTCTGTTCAGCAATTCAGAAGAAGTGCTGGAACACAATTTCAGGCCGGAATGGTGGGCAAAGTATAACAGCGCAGATGTGGTGAGCGGCTGGACCGAATACAGCGGCACCTACCTGGATGCTCATTTAACGGAAGTTACCATTTATGGCGACCCTTCCTGGTCGGCTGTTAACCGTATACAATATTCCCTTTCGTTTTTGAAAGATAATTTCACCCGTATATACGAATCATGGTCAAGGATTGTAACGGTATCAGTAAAGTATCTGACCGATAGCATTACGAATTATCCTGAGCATAAAGCCAATAACGGGCTGGTGATTGCATTCCTTCGTCTTTTTGGCAAAGCCCAGGCGGCATTAAACACTTTCACTGACAGGCATCTGGATTTTTATTATAAGGATGTGCTGCGAATTGAGCGAAAAGCAGCGGAGGCGGATTCGGCTCATATTGTCTTTACGGCAGCTAAAAGCGTAACGAATCATACTATTGCCAAATCAACCAAACTGCTGGCAGGAAAGGATGCAACAGGCGCAGAACTGGTTTACCAGACTGATGACGACATTAGTATTAATAAAAGTGAAATAGCCGCTCTCAAATCTGTTCATTTTGATTCAGACACTGTAAACGGGGGAATTTATGCGGCAGAGATGGTCAATTCAGCTGATGGAAACGGAAAGGAACCGAACGAAGACGATCCGTCATGGTTTGCATACGGTCAGCCGCAATCAACACTGGGAACTGAAGAAAAGACGATGACAGAGGCTGATGCTGGTTTCATGATAGCAGCTCCGGTGATGCAGCTCAGCGAAGGAACAAGAACACTGCAGTTTGAGTTCTTTATTACAAATGATTTTACCGATAACCCCATAGCGGCTGATGAACTGGCTGGCAAATTTGATATTTCGATAACCGGGGCAAAGGGCTGGATAACTGTGGAAGATATAACCGGATGGGATACAACCGATCCTTTTGCTATCTATGTGGATAGCGGTACGTCAAAAATCTATTTCAAGTTTCAGTTGGATGAATCGGCAGATGCAGTCGTCAATTTTGACCAGGAAATACACCTGGCTTCTTATTCAACTGAATGGCCGTTGGCTAAATTTCTGCTGAAGAAAAATATTTCTCCTTCAATATACCAGAAGCTGAGTAAGGTTGTCGTAAACTCGGTGAAGGTATCTGTGGAGGTGATCGGTGCAAAGAAATGTGTCTTACATTCCGATGCAGGCAGTATTGAAAATAAAAGTCCTTTCATGCCATTCGGTCCGCGGCCCAAGCTAGGCTCCTCGCTCTATATTGGTTCAGCAGAAGCATTTCGCAAGAAACTTACACTGCTCAGCCTGCATTTGGAATGGCACGGTGTACCGGTTACAAGTTTTAAGACACACTACGACTATGATCACGATGGAAATGCCGCCACTTCGCCCTCAAATTATATCGGTCTTGCTGCTGGCGTAAAGTCATTCAAAGCCAACTGTTATGTATTAGGAACCGGTAGCGTGCCGGCGGCACAAAATAAGGATCTGTTTACCAGTAATGACGATGCCACAATTGATACAACCACGGATATCAGCCTCACAAGCCTGTTCAGTACAGCCTCACCACACATAGAAGATTTTGCGGTGTATGACCCCGCCGTATACCGGGGCTTCATCCGGGTAACGCTGTCGTCGCCGCAAAAAGCATTCGGGCATGATGTATTCTCTGTTATCTATGCAAACCAGGCGGTGCTGAAAGGCAATAACACAGCTATAGCATTACCCAACGAGCCATATACGCCGCTGCTTAAGCCGCTCACCTATGATTATGCAGCAGACGAAACAATCACCCTCTCGGCATATGAAACAGATAAAGGCCAGTTCTTCCATGTATTCCCCTTTGGCTTTACAGAAAACGAAAGCGAAGTAAACCTTTGCAAGCCTTTTAACTACGATGATGGAACAGGTATAACAGATTTACAAGGTGCTTTCTATATCGGTGTCGCTAACATCAGCATTAACCAGCAACTGAACGTTTATTTTGAAATGTTAGAAGGGTCTGAAGACAGTTCAATTGATCCGACTGGTATATACTGGTCTTATTTGTCAAACAATGAATGGAAGCCATTAAAAGATCTTTTCCTTACCGACAGTACCAATGACATGCTGGGAAGCGGCATCATCCGCTTTCTTGTGCCGGAGGATATGAACGATGATAACACCCTGATGCCGGCATCTGCCCGCTGGATAAGAGCTGCTGTAAAAGACAGTTACCAGGCTTACCCGAAGTTATATGCCGTATATACCAACGCTGTTAAAGCTACATTTAAAGATAACAATAATGATCCGGCACATCTTGCAGCACCTCTCGCCGCAGGTACCATTGCCAAAATGTATGCTGCCGATTCGGCCGTGAAGAAAGTGGAACAACCGTATGATTCATTTGACGGAAGAACAACAGAATCCTCCAAGGCTTATTATAACAGGGTGAGTGAACGCTTGCGGCATAAGAACAGGGCTATAACGATATGGGATTATGAGCGGCTGTTACTGGAAGAGTTTAATGAACTCTACAAGGCCAAATGTTTGAATCATACCAATGATGTCACTGAAACCGCACCCGGCTGTGTACGAATGGTGGTGATCCCTGATATGAGCAACAAATCAACAGGTAATCTTTTCAAGCCGGCTGTGAGTAATAATAAGCGGGAAAAGATCCGGATGTATCTCGCAGCGCTTAATTGCCCCTTTGCTGACCTGCAGGTGGAAAACCCAAGGTATGAGGAAGTACGGATAAAATGCGAAGTGCAGTTCAGTAATGATTCACCTGATGAAGAAAACATCAACCGGCTGAAAGAAGATGTTGACAAGTTCCTGGCTCCATGGGCATTTGATGAAAGCAGGGGTGTTGATTTTGGAGGCAGCATACACCAGTCGCAGATCATTAATTATATGGAGCATCTGTCGTACGTGGACTTTGTAACTGATTTTTCACTGGATGTTTATTACAATGGAGCGCCGCTGGCTACGAATGTGGCAGAAGCGACCGCCTCCCGCTCAAGAAGTGTACTCACTTCGCAGCGGGAGCATATTATCGGAACCAATGTTTGTTTACCCTGATCATGTCAACGACAGCAACGATACAAAAAAACAGGATACTGCCCGAAGCAATGAATTACACATTGCTCCGGGAAACCGGCGTGGAATATATACGGGCATTATGTTCTAAGATATGGACGGATTATAATGCGCATGACCCCGGCATTACGATACTGGAAGTGCTTTGCTATGCGCTGACAGATTGCGGATACAGGACGGGTTTTGACATGAAAGACCTGGTGGCACGGCTGCCGGCAAACCTGAAGAAGGATTTTTATACCGCCCGGCAGATACTTACCTGCAACCCGACTACGATACTTGATCTTAAGAAATTTATCATAGACCAGGAAGGTGTGCAGAATGCATGGCTATACAAGCATTACTATGATGATACCACCACCGATCCATGGGTGGATCAGCCGGAGTTCTGGTATGAATGCGACGATAATACAAAAGCATATGAGATCCGTGTGGAAAAGGAAGCGGGTGATGCCGCATCGTTGCTAGCAGATGGTTATACACCCAAATACCTGAACGGACTTTACAATGTAATGCTGCAGTTGGAAGAGGATGAAGAGTTTGGCGACCTCAATGCCAACGTGGTGGAATGGATGGCACACAAGGCAGGGAATATTAATCAGCGTAAAGAGATCAAAGTTGTATTCCCGGTAGTCAGTGTGAGGTATCCCTGCTGGGACTATCCGCTGGGCGATATTATCAACTACGACACGATCACCAATGCGCAGGTAACCAATTACACTGTAACGGATGGGCAGATCACTCTGGATTATACCATCTCACTGGAAGACTCCGGCACCGGAAATACTATAGATATCACCTGGGAGGGAGTACGGATTGAGATTGACACCACCAGCAACCCTGCTGTAAACCTGGTGCAGGCAGATATAGAGAATGAGTTAGAAGATCTTACGACTGCTGGTATTCCCTTGCTTACACCTTACCTGTATAAGCGTTTTTTTAAGATCATATCTGTTATTAAGGATGTGTATTGCGCATTGCACCGGGTGAGAAATCTCTGCGAGGATTATGTCACCTTCAGTATTGTACCGCAACAAGAGATATTGCTTTGCGCAGATATTGAAGTGGAACTTACCGCTGACCTGGAAGAAGTACTGGCAGAAATATACTACCGGGTGGATAAGTTCCTCGCTCCTAAAGTAAGGTTTTACAACCTGCTGGAGATGTATGAAAAAGGTAAGCGTACGGAAGAGATATTTCTCGGGCCACGGCTGGATCATGGATTTATCATTGAGGAAGAACTGGCTGAATGTGAACTGAAAACAGTTATTCACACATCTGATCTCTATAATATCATAATGGCGATCCCCGGGGTAACGAAGATCAAAAAACTGCAGATAACGAACTATCTCAATGGTGAGCCGCAAACCGAGGGTGAATTATGGTGTCTTGAACTGGGCGGAGCTTACAGTCTTAACCTTAGCAAAGACAGCAGTTCGGTTATACATTTTTACAAAGATGGCCTCCTTTTCTTTGCCGACACCAGCCAGGCCGAAATGATCGTACGCTCCTTACAGGCGCAGGATAGTAAGCCAAAGTTTACGTCCATGGAGAACGACCTGGCAGTACCCACCGGACGCTACCGCAACCTGAAGGAATATTATTCCATACAGAATGATTTGCCTGAAGTATATAAAACTGGCAAGAACGGTATCACCGAATTTGACGACAGCATACACAGATCACAGGTAAAACAACTGAAGGCATTCCTGCTGTTCTTTGACCAGGTACTGGTGAATTATTTTGGTCAACTGGACGCCGCCAAAGATCTGCTTTCACTTGACAAGACATTGAACGTCACCCAAACCTATGCCACAGAACCCGTGTATGATACAGATGCATCTGTAATGCCCGATTTTTATCATGTGCAGAATCTGCTTCAGGCGTTTACAAGCAGCATGCCTGCGGGTACAGACTGGGATGATGAGAAATCGTATAAAGCCCAATGGGATCTTTTTACCGCTAACCCGGCGAACGGGTACATCACCGGTCTGAAAAGTATAACAGAGACCGCTGAAAGGTTTTGCGAACGACGAAACCTATTTATAGATCATCTGCTGGCCCGCTTCGCTGAAACATTTGGCGACTATGCCTACGTGATGCACAAAATGTTTGGTAATAAATCTGAACAGGACCTGATAGATGATAAACTCAGTTTCCTGTATGATTATCCACGACTGAGTTATGAACGGGGCAAAGCCTTTACCTATAAATGCTGTGATAGCGGCGAAGAAGAAGATGAGCCCGGCATGCTCACCGATGGATGGCCGGCAGACAATATTTCAGGCTTGCAGAGAAGAGTGGCAAGATTGCTTGGGTTCAACGATCCTACCGACAGGATGCTGGTACCGCTCGACAGGGACTTTACAAAGTTTCCTGCAGGTGCCGGGTTCAGCAGATATGAATTTAAGAAATCAGGAACCGGCCCTGTACTACTGATGAGTAAGGCACCTCATTTTACCAATGCTACGTACAATGATTCCATATTTAAAGTGATAGAACTGGCAGCAGATACTTCCCGGTATATCCCGGTTGGACTGTCATTCGAATTACAAGATAAGTCAGGCAATGTGTATGCCATACCAAATATTGTTTTTGCAAATGCAGGCCAGCGGCAGGTTTTTATAGAAAACATGGCAGCCTATTTCATACAGGAGTATTACCAGGAAGGAATGCATCTTATTGAACATATCCTGTTGCGCCCGGTAGATGATGTTTCTGTAAGTGTGGCTGATATGGACGAAGGCTATTTCCCCGAATGTAAACTACATGATGATTGTGATTGTCCTATCGCAGATCATTATTCCTTCCGTATCACCATTGCGCTGCCTTACTGGCCAACCCGCTTCCGGAATATGACCTTCCGTACGTTTTCTGAAAAACTGATCCGGTACGAGACACCGGCACACATACTGGCCAAGATATGCTGGGTGTCTATAAAAGATATGTATGAGCTGGAAAAAGTATATGCAGAATGGCTGGCACTGGAATGTGAAGATAAGCCCGACAGAACCGATCTGTCTGAAGCTATTGAAGCATTAATGAAAAAGATCAATAACCTGACAAATGTGTATCCGCAGGGTGTGCTGCATGACTGTACCACGCCTTCGGATGATGAATCCATTATACTTGGCCAATCCGCCCTTGGCACATTTGAAGATGTGGAAGATGAATCGTAACAATTAACCGCCGGTAAAAGCGGTAAACTGAAAAAGAGAAAGATATGAAACCTCTGAATGAACCTGTAACCTCGGTGCCGCATTTCATGCCCAACCAGGTATTGACCGATTCGCAGTTGAATGCTGTGGTGGACTACCTCGATCAGCAGGAACGCTTTACAAGGCAGCGGCTGATCGGTATCGGCATCATCTGTGGCTTCGAGATCAACCTGCAGGTACTGGCCGGGTCAAACCGGGCTGTGCAGATCACATCTGGTGTGGGTATCAGCAGTTGCGGTTTTTTGTTCAACCTGCCGGAGGATATCCGTTGCGACCGTTATCGCCCAATTACCATCACTGATTATGATGTATTTAACCGTGGCACACCCGGCACACCGCTGAATTGTATTGAACTGATCGAAGATGATGCACTGCTGAGTGATGAAGAACTGGAAGAGGTGGAAACACTCACCTCAACCCAAACCGGCAATAAGATAGTGGTGTTGTACCTGGAACTAAAGGATAAACCAAACGGTACCTGTCTTGGCGAGAATTGCGATGAGAAAGGTAACAGTTGGGTATTCACCTTAAGAAAACTGCTGATTGCTAAGAACACCATGGATCTTATCATCCGTTATGCACATGACCTGGCCCCGGCAGATAGTATGGATGAATTCTTTAATGAAAAATATTATTTGCCTGAAACGTTTGTGGAAAGGTTCGGCGCTTCAGCCGCTAATGCCAACAACAACTTTACTCTTTCAACAATTGATACACTTACCAAGTTTGAAAACGAGTACATAGCTGTCTGCCGCAGTGCTGCATTACGTACTGCCCGTTGCATCGGAGAGGCTTACCGTCTTTTCAAGCCAATGTTTGATCCGCAGGTGGACAATGCACCCGCCATCGTAAATGGTTTTTCCAATACCACACAAGGAACAAACACATTGGTGCAGCGGATCAATACCTACCTGAGTTCCGGACAGGCAAAGTATAAAACGGGTAACACACAATATGTGTATGACTATATCCGGGATCTTGCAGACTCATATAATGAATTGCGGGAAGAACTTTTCCTTTATATGGCGGAATGTTCACCACCCAATGATATGTTTCCCCGCCACCTGATGCTGTGTGAACTGGAAACAAAAGTGATTGGCCGCTTTACCCGCAACCGGTATGATCTTCCAACTGTTTACCGGCATCTTTTCATCCCTTCACCGGCGATGAATGATCAGTCAAGACATTTTTATAAAGTGAAACAACTGATGAAAAGGCTGCTGATGCTGAGTGACACCAACAATTACCTCTCGTTTACCAATTTACTCACGGCAAATCTCACCTCCGAACCGGTACGAGTCATACCGGGTAAAACCTGTGCTGAACCACTCGGGAAAAGGAATATTCCTTTTTATTACAATCCAGCGCAACAGCCATTTGTGTTTGAATACTGGGATTATGAACGAACCGTGACCAATATGCCGTACCGGAACCGGGGATATTATTCAAGCCAGTACACTTTTTCAGCGAAGCCGGCTTTTCATCCGCTGGTCGACAGGATCAGCCAGATGAAGAACAGCCCGGTATTGTTTGATCTCTGCAAATATCCCAAACTGGGTATTGAAGGGCATGTGGGTAAAAATCTCGGCGATGCAATAGATAAACTGAAGGAACTGAGAAAGCAATACAACCTGAGCTTCGACATCCTGGCACTTAAATTAGGCACAGCACAAAAGACTGTGGCTATTGCAGATGAGAAACTGATAGCAGAAGTACAACTGATGTACCTGCATGAGAGAAATGACTATGTATGTTGTGTGCAGGAACTGGAGAAATACATCCGGGAACACAAAAACTCAATCGGGCTTGGTTTCTACTTTGTACTGTACAGTCTCAGTGATCCAAACAATCCGCCGAGCCAGACCGATGTTACTAATTTTCTGCTCCTTGTTTCTTTTATCGTGGATGCATATGCAGATGCATTAAAGGCCATAGCTGAAGCTATGCCACCGGATGTGAAAGAGTTTGATTTTGAAACCATGCAGCAGCTTTACCCGGTGGTAAGCTCATTCACCAACCTGTTTAAATATTTCATCAACGTATGGGGCGATATTGAACTTGGCTTATACATGGGCAAACGGGGTGATGGGTTTAATATACAGGCTCTTGCCGCAGACTATGCATCCATATTGCTCAACTTGTGGGAAAGCTACATAGACAGGATCGGTGATGATTGCGTGCTGGGCAAGTTTGCCACCATATGGAAAGCATACCAGGAGCGGGTGATGACCTTCAGTTTCTTCAGTGAATTCAATAAGCAGGTTCATGGTATGGAGCATATTGCCGGAACGAACTATGGCGGCGCCTTCATATTGGTGTATGAAGATTTTGCCCAGGCAAACAACGTGCAGTTCTTTGCAAAGGACGAGAGTGGCAAAGGAGTGGCAGGTGCTGAAATTTTTGGATCAGTAACTGGTAAATATTATGGGAAGACTGACAGTTCTGGCCGATTCAGTGGTATGGTGGCAAAAGAAGATGATAAAATATACGTAGGCAAAGCGGCGTATGTAGATACTGAACTGAATCTTAAAGCGAGAAAGAAGGAAGCTGTGATAAAGAAATACAGCTCATTTACAAAAAAGGAAAGCTGGCGACAGCCGCAAACAGCTAATCCGGTGGATGCCGTACATATAAAAATGAGCGGGGCCATGGGTGAGATGTATAAGAGCTACGGGCAGAAATATAAACTGCCGCAAAATCTTTTCCAGACGGCACAGCCGAAGGCAGCCGCATCAGCCGCATTGACGGTGAACAATGATCTTTCCACTTTCAGGGTGGTAGCGGACTTTTACCTGCCGCATCCTGTTCATAATTACAACCTGGAAATAGAACCTTTTGATGCCTGTGAAGAACTGGGCGAACAGAAATTTATTGATGGCGATGCGCTTGTAAGTTTTATGACGACCAAACTGGACGTTACATCAAAACAGGCATTTGCCAAAGAACAAAAGAAACCTGATGCATGAACCGGTTATCCATATTGATACCATACACTGGGAGCTGAATACTACTTCAGTGGATAAGGCCCGCTATTGGCAGGACGAGGTAAGCCGTTTTACACACGAGAACCTTCCCGGTATAATACAGCGGTCGGTAAATGAAATGATGCATGACGACGAAGACATTGTAATACCAATGATTGAACTGGACTTGCCCGCTCTGCATCATCCGGAGGATATAGCCGGATTCTTTGAAACAAAATGGAAAGAGCGCCTTGAGGAATTGCTACTGATACAGTCGCTGGCAAAACAGGGGGTGATCAACCGTACAGAAGAAACAAGACTTTCATTGCCTGAACAATTCCTGTATTGTCTGGGGAACGGGCAGTTACTATGGTATAGTGATAAAGTATTGTTTGCCGACAGCTTTGCTTTGTACACTAAACTTACGGTGTTGCAACAGACACAGCTTTCGGCAATGATGGAAGAAGCATTGCAGCAAGCAGGCACTTACCGGCGGCTGGTAAGTTATTTTACCGAAGAGCAGTTGATAGAATTGCTGCAACGCAGCGAACTGTTCATGCCGGCAACGGAGAGTTGGTATCGCTTAATTGATAACTGGATGAAGGATCAATTGCCTGGCTGGCGCAGACACAGCTATCGTACTCTCATACTCTTTTTATTGGTACGGGTAATTGCTGCCGGTAAATTCTCGCCGGCGGATGACAGAGCAATGCTCCGGCAGTGGTGGATACAGGTAACTGCGGAGAATTATTTTACCAAAAAAGAAATGCAAAGTCTTTTGTTTTTGGCGGCGTCAATTGTTTCAAAACCAAAAGACCAGGAAAATGCATCAGGCAATACAACAGGCGAAAGGCTTCTGCTGCTGACGGAAACCATAGCCGGATTGACAGAAACAAAAGTAAGTGCCGGAACACAGCATGTTTATACAAAAGAAAAAATTGAGGAGCAGAAGCAAACAGCAGAAACAGCGCAAAGTTATTTTATCGAAAATGCCGGGTTGGTATTGCTTTATCCTTATTTAAAAGCATGGTTTCGGGAAGCAGAATTACTGAGCGGGCAGAATGCCTTCAACAGCCCTGAACTGCAAATGAAAGCCTGCCGCTTATTGCAGGCCATTGCTTTTGGAACGATTGATTTTAAAGAGTATCATCTGGTATTGAACAAAGTATTGTGTGGTTATCCGCTGCAGCGTGATGTGTACGGAGAAGCCGCGGCCTTAACAGATGCGCAGAAAGAGTCGGATGACAAGATCGTAGAAGTTATCAGTCACTGGGATAAAGTAAAGACAACATCGGTGGAAGGATTCCGCAACAGTTTCCTTTTAAGAAACGGTAAACTGACGGCAGAAGACGATCACTACCTGCTTCGGGTGGAACGGAAAGCCTGGGATGTACTGCTCGATACTTACCCGTATCCAATAAGTATTATTAAACTGCCCTGGATGGATAAACCGCTTTATACAGAATGGTAAACCTGGTAAAAAATACCGCAAAGCATCTGCAGGCCGATCTGCAATGGCTCGCTGAAGTGGTGAGGAAGCGATATGAGGCACACCATACCGGCAGAAAGCTGGATGTGCAAAAAATGCATGCACCGGCATTGGGCAAGGAAGATTCGGTATATAAACGGCTCATCACAGAGTTTCGTTTCAGTAATGCAGAGCGGATAGTACTATTGTTGTCGCTGGTGCCACATACCGTGCCCTACCTGCTGGATGATGTAATGACGGGCTTACAGAAAACCGAAGGCCGGGACAGGCTGAGTTTTAACCGTACAGGTACTGTACCCACACTTGATCTTGTATTATTTATTCTGGCTGGAGATGACCTGGAGCTGAGGCTGCATTACCAGCAACTGTTTGACCCGGAAAATTTCCTCTGCCGTAATAATATCATTACACCGGATGCAGATGCAGAAACCGTTTCAGTATTACAGCAACCGATTCGCCTCTCCAAAGAATATCTTTCATTGCTGCTGACAGGCAAACCTTATCATCCAGACTTCAGCCTGAATTTTCCTGCAAAAAGAATTACCACCCAACTCAGTCTTGACGACCTGGTGCTGGGAAAGGATACACTGGATAATGTGAACGAGATCAATGCCTGGGTAAAATATGGTGCCACCATGCTGCAGGAATGGGACCTGGCCCGGCGGCTTTCGCCCGGTTTGAAAGTGTTGTTCTTCGGACCGCCAGGCACGGGTAAAACCACTACTGCATCAGTTATAGGAAAAATGGCGGGGCTTGACGTGTATCGCATTGATCTGTCCATGGTGATATCAAAGTATGTGGGAGAAACGCAGAAGAATCTAGCCAAAGTGTTTGATGCGGCCAGTCACAAGAACTGGATACTATTCTTTGATGAAGCAGATGCCTTATTTGCCAAGCGGTCGGATAACCAGGCCGATCAGAATGTGCATTATGCCAACCAGGATGTGGCGTACCTGTTACAAAAACTGGAAGATCACAGCGGGGTGGTCATCCTTTCATCTAATATGCGGAAGAACATGGATGAGGCATTTACCCGTCGCTTTCACAACATTATTTTCTTTCCCATGCCATCGGCAGGTGAGCGGCAGAAGATATGGGAGATCGGCTTTTCCAAAAAAACAAAACTGGATAAGGATGTTGACCTGGAACGGCTGGCAGAAAACTATATCATCAGCGGTGGTGCTATTATGAATGTGGTGCGATACAGTTCGCTGAAAGCAATGGAAAGGAAGAAGAACATAATCCTGCTGAAAGATATACTGTCAGGTGTGCGGCGGGAGTATTTTAAAGAGGGCAGAACCATTTAATTGTAAACAATGGGTTATTTATCCAAATCATCAGACAAAGCCAAAGCCTCACAGAATAATGCACTGGGGCAGGTGGATGGTGTACCCATACAGGCAAAGATGCGGTATGGTGAGCCCGGCGATTCGTATGAACAGGAAGCCGACCGGGTGGCAGATGCCGTGGTGGCCAATACTTCATCCAAAACCAGCAGCAATGCTTCTGGCTCACCGGCATTAGGAAGCGGCATCAGCAACTATGTGCAGCGGGAAGCTGAACCCAAAGCTGGCGGCGAAGAAGAAAAAAAACAGGAAGAGCAACCGGCACAGAAAAAAGAAGAAAAGAAAGACGAAGAAAAGACCGCACAGAAAAAAGAAGATAAAAAGGAAGAAGAGAAACCGGCACAGAAGAAGGAAGGCAAGAAAGAGGAAGAGAAACCCGCACAGAAGAAGGAAGGCAAGAAAGAGGAAGAAAAACCCGCACAGAAGAAGGAAGGCAAGAAGGAGGAAGAGAAACCCGCACAGAAGAAAGAAGGCAAGAAGGAGGAAGAAAAACCCGCACAGAAGAAGGAAGGCAAGATGGAGGAAGAGAAACCCGCACAGAAGAAGGAAGGCAAGAAAGAAGAAGAGAAACCCGCACAGAAGAAGGAAGGCAAGAAGGAGGAGGAGAAACCCGCACAGAAGAAGGAAGGCAAGAAGGAGGAGGAGAAGCCGGCACAAAAGAAAGAAGCAAACAAGGAAGAAGAAAAACCGGCACAGAAGAAATCAACCGATAAAAAAGAAGAGGATAAGAAGGTGCAGAAGAAGGAGGCGAAGAAGGAAGAAGAGAAGCCTGCACAGAAAAAAGAAAGCGACAATCCTAAAGCCGAGGAGCCCGATATTGAGAAGGACATCATTGCCAGTAAGAATGCAGGCAAACCGATGGAGGATGATGTGCGGAAAGAAATGGAAAAGCAGTTCAGCAAAGATTTCAAGAACGTCCGTATTCATAATGACGGGGCCAGTTATGAAATGTGCCGCAAGATCAATGCGCAGGCCTTCACGCATGGCAGTCATGTATATTTTGGCGAAGGCAAATACAACCCCCAGAGCACTGAAGGTAAGCGGCTGCTGGCGCATGAACTCACTCACGTGGTGCAGCAGGGCAATGAAGTGAAGAGGAAGATGGTGCAGAAGGCGGGAAATACCACAGCTCCTGCAGCCTCTGCGACCGACTTTGAAGAAGCTGGTGTTGGTAAGATCAAAAAAGACAGCAGCGGCAAAGTAAATCATGTGGAGCTTGACCATGTGAAAGTGCCTGAATTCAAGAAGCAGGCCAACAGTGTAACAACTATTCCCAAGAAAAGAGAGAAGCCTACCGACCAAAAGGAAAAATGGATCAATGAAGTAACGCTGAATTCGGATGTGGCCACCCAGCTTGACACGATGATGGCTACTGCACTTAGCACTTACAAAGATCTGAAAGATACGCTGAAATCAAACGGCATGTATTTCCTGAAACGGAAAGGCAAGGGCGGTAAGGATATGGCAAGCTATATCATGGGAACAAAAACAGAAGTATTGGCGAGGCTGAAACGGCCCAACTGGAAAAAAGACGGCAGTACTTTCTTCTTCGATGTGGATCACCGGCATGAATTTCAGTTGGGAGGGCCACATGACCTTACCAATTTCTGGTTGCTCGATTCAAAGGCCAACCAGGAGTCAGGCCGGAATATTGACAGGGAAATGAATAAAGACCTTACCACCCTTGGCACCAAAGCTGCCAAAACCATTGGTGCGGTACCCGATTCCCGGAGTTTGCTGAAGGATAATGACATTAAACTGACCAATGGCGTAAAAGGAGGACTGTCGCCCACAAGCAACGATGTGGTGGCCTATGAGGAAGCCGATGTAAAAAAAGGCGAGATGCTGAAAGGCGTTGAGTTTCTGAGTGAGAAAGAGATCATCGAAAAAAATCTTACCGGGAGTAAAAACCAGTTGGTCATTTACCCAAGTCCTTCGGGTGGTGCTAAAATAGACGTGAAATGGGATGAAGGCAAGAAGGGATCGCCGGTAGCAGTGGGAAAGAAATTTGGCAACCTGAAGATCAATACTGTTACCTACAACGGGCCAGGAGGTGGTAATTCGGTCAACATAACATTATTCGAGAATTTCAAAAAGAACCTTAAATCAACACCTACACTGGATGTTGACCTGGGCCAGTCAGGTGGTATAGCGTACGGCGGTGTTTTAAGTAAGCAAAGTATTTATACAAAATTAAAAGCAAACCCGCCCGCTATCCCTCATGCATCACCCATCAGTATTGATTCGGTGGAACTCACCGATGAGGGGCTGGAGGCAAGGGGTAAGTTGTTGCCTTCTGTTGAGATCATCCGCAAGGCAGATATTGATGTGATCATCAATTCGCAGGGAATTTATCTTTCTAAAACTTTTTCGATTGAAGAAGTAAAAGTGCCGCCACCACTGAAGATCAGTAATTGCAGTGTAACCTTTATGCTGGGTGCAGGCGAGAGCAACCTGATGGCGGAAGGTGTGGTGGATTTCAGTATAACAGGCCTTGGAGAAGGATCCATAAAAGCATCGGGCTCTGAAAACGGTTTCAGTCTCGTGGGCGAACTTAAACTCGATGAGAAAATATTTGACGGAAGTATTAAGGCCGAATACCATAAGAAAGGTGATTCCGAGAGCTGGAAGATAACAGGAACCGCCAACCTGAAGAAGATGACCGGTATTAAAGGCGGTAAAATTAATGTGGAGTACGATGGATCCAAACTTTCAGCCAAAGGTGATGTGGACCTCGACATCAAGGGCGTGGAAAAGGGCAGCCTGGAGGCAGTGGTAGGTGAGGATACATTGATGATAAAAGGAAAATTCACCCTGGCCAAGCTGCCGGGCATCAGCAGCGGAGAAGGTGAGGCGATGCTGGAAAAAGGTCCTGATGGTGAGTATAAAGTGAAACTGAGCGGTAAGGCAAAGCCCGCTATTAAAGGGCTCGACACAGAAATATCTGTAGAATACGATAATGGAACTCTTACAGTTAAGGGAACTGTTTCCTACAACAAAGGAATTGTATCCGGCAGTGTGAATGTGGCGGTAACAAACGGACCGCCTCCCGGTGATACACCGAATGCTGGTGCAGGGGGTGAAGGCGACTTCCGTATTTATGGTGGTGGCGAACTTACAGTAAAGATCACACCCTGGCTGCAGGGCACACTCGGTGTGCAGTTTGATGAAAAGAATGAACTCATCATTACCGGTAAGATCGGCATCCCTTCACCTATTGATGTATTTCCAAAGAAAGAAATACCAGAGAAAGACCTTTTCAGCATGGGAGTGGATATTCCCATTTTCGCCATACCGCTGGGGCCAAAAAGCATCGGTCTTAAAGCAAGAATTGAAGGGGCCTTAAAAGCCTACGCTGGTATCGGGCCAGGTAAACTGGAGAACCTGGAACTGGGCATTACTTTCAACCCGGATAACCCGGACGCCACACATATTACCGGCAAGGGCCGTTTTGCGATACCGGCTGAAGCAGGTGTAAAACTGGCCGTGCGGGCTTCCATTGGTGTGGATGCCGGTGTAGCTGGTGTGGAGGGCGGTATAGAAGTGGCGGGTGGTCTTGGTTTAAAAGCAGAAGCCTCAGCCGATATTACTGTGGATTGGACGCCCACCACCGGGCTTGAACTGAAGGCCAACCTGAATGCAGATGTACAGCCCAAATTTATATTCAATATTGATGGCTTTATTAAAGCATGGCTATTGTTTTACGAAGACGAATGGCGCTACCGCTTTGCCAATTATGAGTATGGATCCAATCTCAACTTCGGTGTTACCCTGCCCATACATTATAAAGAAGGTGAACCATTTGACGTGAACTTTGAAGACATAGAATTCCGTAAGCCTGATGTGGATGCGGAGAGTTTTGTAGGCGGACTGATCAAAGATTTAGCTTAACATAAAATAAAGTGTATGACAACCATTTCACAAACACTCAACAATACTGCTACACAGTTATTGCTGGCAGGTGATGTAAAGCAGGCTGAAAAAAAGTACCGGGAAGCCATCACTAATGATGAAGAGAATGTACCCGCTATCAATAATCTCGGGTTTCTGTATGCCAGCACCGGCCGGCCGGAGAAGGCGATGAACTGCTACCGGCAGGCACTGGCTATCAGGCAGGATGATGATACCGTGCTTCATAATATGGGCAACCTGTATGTGTCTTCCGGTGAGCCGGATAAAGGAATGGACGCATTTCAAAAAGCAATAGAGATCAATCCTCAGAATGCCAATGTGTGGGACAGCATTGCCAAGCTATATGAACTTACAGCGAACTACGAACTGGCTGTGGCCGCCTGGCAGGAAGTACTGAAACTGGATGCGGGCAGACGGGAAGCCCGCTACCAGTTAGCCCTCGTTTACTCCATGCAGAAAAAATACCAGCCGGCATTGGCACTGTTACATGGATTATTGCAGGAAGACGATAATGATATTCCCGTGCTTACACAACTGGGTATCATCCACCTGATGAAGGAAGACTATGGCTCCGCTGCTGAATACCTTAAAGCTGTATTGGGCATGGAACCGGAAAATGAGAATGCCCGTTATCACCTGGCATTGACCAAACTGCTTGCAGGCCGGAAAGAAGAAGCCATGCTGGAATTGAAGCGGCTGCTGATTTTTAACCCGCAACATATAAAAGCAAATACCGACCTGGCCGTACTGCTGCTCTCTGATGGCAACCCAAAAGAAGCTCTGTCGTTATTAGAGAATGCAATAGCAGCAGGTGGTGAGATGAAACCACTTTATTATAAAGGACTCATTTTGCAGATGCAGCAAAAAACAAAGCAGGCTGTTACCATCATGAAACAGGTGGCTGCATGCGATGATCTTAACTACAACTCAAAAGCAGCAAAGCACCTGGAAGAATGGGGTTGAC
Source organism: Chitinophagaceae bacterium (assembly GCA_016787125.1). Taxonomy (GTDB): domain Bacteria; phylum Bacteroidota; class Bacteroidia; order Chitinophagales; family Chitinophagaceae; genus JJ008. The sequence goes on from JAEUVM010000297.1 coordinate 31,242, forward strand.
GGATAGTTGGCCTCGTAACCACTTTCCTGGCCAGTCGGTCTTCTCACAGGCTCAATGGAACAGAAACCTCGGGTTATAGGTGTGTTATAGGTGTGCTATAGGTGTATTATAGGTGTGTTACAGGTA
>JAEUVM010000301.1 GCA_016787125.1 Chitinophagaceae bacterium
TCCTTCGTGCCTTTGCGGGAACAATTATCTTTACCATCAAAATCATTTAAATCAACCGATCCAGAAATGAAAAAAGTAGAAGCCGCCTTTACCGAAGAAGGTTACATCTCTGTTCCATTTTCCTTTAATGGGGCCGGGCACCCGATCATTGAGGTAATGCTCCCCGGCGGTCGTAAGACCAATATCCTGCTGGATACCGGCGCTTCTGCTAACATACTCGATCATGATTTTGCCAAGGAACTCGGACTGAACCTTACACCCACCGGTGAAAAAGGCGGTGGGGCAGGAGGGCTTACCCTTGATGTGTACAGTATTGATAGTGTTTCTATGGAAATCAGCAGACGATCTTTCCAGTTCAGCAATTTCCTGGCAATGGATTTTACCACCATAAAGCAATCATTAGTAACAAGCGGGCTGGAAGCTGATTTCCAGGGTATACTGGGTTTTGGTTTCTTTAAAATGACCAAATGCTTTATTGATTATGCGGCTGACAGGATATTTATACTGAATGAAGCGTTATAGGTTTTGTTTTATCAGCATGTTTAAATAATATAATGGTGCGATGAAGGACTTTGGCTTCTTTAAGACTGAAATGCCCTCCAGCAGAAAGGCTGACTTTTACCTGGGCTGCCTTGAAAGCTGTGTTTTTATTGACTTCAACCTTACCGGCAACCAGTTAATCACATTATGCAGGATATCATTCGACCGCTAAGGTTGCTGTAATCTCCCGGACAATACAATTGCTTTGGATAGCAGGAAGTCAAAACAATTTATCGAAGAACTCGCCAAAGACAAATTGGACCAGGAAACCCTCACACCGCTGGTCTTGGAGTTAATTAATACCAATAAAGAGTACATTTGGATAGATGCCCTTGAGGAGTATAATCTGATTGATAAAGAACAACGATAGCAGGCTGCCTGCAGCTTTATAGGCCAATCGGCATTAGTTTGAATAAGTGTAGCAAATGAGACGATTATCCACAGCACTTTTTATTCTAGGAATAGTATTACTGATCCTTTGGGTCGGGGTGCCATTCATTGCCGATATGTTCGATCTGGTGCTGACAGACCAGCGTCTTTCTGGTATTTATCATAACACAAGGTATTTCATTGTGCCTGGTGCTTTTCTACTCACCTTATTTGTGACTTTAAGAAAGAGCACCACCGAACTGGCAAAGTGGAGAACCATTTTTCTGACGGTGATAGCCGCTTCTCTTTCCGTGCTAATCTTTATGGCAGGTTTTTTTGATGGATTGTGCGGATCATCTGCGAAACAGGTATTATTCATCAACCGGCAGAAGCCATCCTCCAAAGTATTGCTGCGGGAATACGATTGTGGAGCCGCCAGTGCAGGAAGCCAAATGGAAATAGTAAGGGTGGATACTGTATTTGGCATTTTTATCCGTGTTAGAAAGGTGGACACAACCAAACTGGAGCTGGACAACTGGGTAAGGCCGCCTGCGGTTGAATAACAGGTTTGGATTTCATAATCAGACTGAAATCCAAAGGATGTTATTTAACTCAGTTCTTTTTCCAGTAGCCTCCTAAACTCGGTCAATGACATTCCGTTGCTGATAGTTCTGTTTTCCTCCATCGGATGAAAAGTGATTTTCCTTACTTTTCTGATCATGTTATATTCCCCGACAATATGGTCGAAGTATAAAAAAGCGAGAGTCTGATAAGTAGAGGGGTCAGTATTCATATTTCGAATGAAAACCTCTATATCTGCTAGTTTTTCCTGATGATTGATCGCTGGCTTTATGAGAATATCTGATGAAGGATATTCCAGTCCGTCAATGTTTAATGTTATCTCGTCTTCAGGTTGGCGGAATACATGTATGATCCAATTGCTGATTTCTGGTTTAGCT
>JAEUVM010000306.1 GCA_016787125.1 Chitinophagaceae bacterium
ACATAGCACTGCAATGATGGTATCGTCCAGCTTTACAAAATCCTGCATCTTATTAATGATACCACTGGTGATCCACAGCAAAGCGGTGCCGCAAAAAATACCAAGCACTCTTTTCTCCGCAAGGGATAAGGGGCCCAGCGCTGCCAGTTCATTATTCACCAGTTGCCGGGTGGCTTCATCCGATTTTATGCGGTTGGGAAAAAGCCATTTTACCATTACTATATAAAGAGCGGCAAGCAGCAGAATGGCAATGGGTGTGCAAAGCAGCATCCAGTCGGTAAAGCTGATATCATACCCGTACCTGTTTCTGATAATACCGGTAAAGGAAACATTCGGTGGTGTGCCTATCTTGGTGGCAATGCCGCCGATATTAGAAGCATAGGCTATAGCCAGCATGATGGCTAAAGAAAAATTAGGAAGGTTGCCTTCCCCGCGGTGGTTCTCCTTCATCACATGAATGACAGATAAGGCTATCGGAAACATCATCATGGTGGTGGCTGTATTACTGAGCCACATGCTCAGCAGCCCGGTGGCAAGGATGAACCCAAGCACGATCCTGTCGCCGCTGGTGCCGGTAAGCCGGATGATGTTTAAAGCGATACGCCGGTGAAGGTTCCATTTTTCAATGGCAAGCCCCAGCATAAAGCCACCCATAAAAAGAAAGATGACAGGGTTGGCATAAGGCGCTGCCGCTTCATCGGGTTTGGCAATATGAAGCAGGGGAAATAAGACCAATGGCAGCAGTGCCACCACGGGCATGGGCAGCGCTTCGGTAACCCACCAGGTGATCATCAGTCCGGCCACAGCCAGTACCATCGCCGCTTTGTCGCTTACACCAAAAGGATTGATAAAATAAAGCAACAGGGAAACGATGATGCCGGCGGCTAAAGAAATGAATTTAAGCTGTTGTCTGGTCAAGCAGTGAAATTTATATCAATATACATCCTTGCCCCGTAACAGACACATAATTTATACAACCCCGCCCCCATATACCTATATACTTATCTACTTATTTACTTATCTACCCTTTTCACAAATAACCCAATAACCCTATAACCTGCTTAACGTTTCCCACTCACATACACACTGTCCTTTATATAAAAACGATACGGTAGCAAAGCATCCTCACCGGCATAGTCCACACCGATGCGGGGTGAGGCGATGATTTGCTTTGCCGGATACCTGCACCCGTCATCTGCTATATATAATTGTGATGAACTCAGTGAAAGTCGGCTATGGTGTGTAAAGATGCCTAATGACTTCGATACATTACCGGGGCCTTTGGTCAGACTGTGATCTGCCTGTTGCTTCCCGGTGCGCAACAGCATGGTGGCAATGCCCTGCACCGGCTCTGCTGCCCTTATCAATACAGCATGGGGCGTATCCTGTATGTTCGTCACCACATTGAACAGGTGATGTATGCCATAGCAGAGGTACACATAGGCAAGCCCGCCATCGGCATACATAACTTCATTGCGGGCAGTGCGCCTGCCGCCGTATGCATGTGAAGCCCTGTCGGTAATGCCATTGTATGCTTCCACTTCCACTATGCGGCCGGAAGTGAGCACACCCTCAAAGCGGGTAACGAGTATTTTTCCCAGCAGGTCTTTCGCCACCTGTAGTACGTTTTTTCTCCTGTAAAAATCAGCTTCCAGTTTCTTCATCATGGCTGGGTCAACTTTGCCGGTTAATCTCTGACCGCATTTACTATATTTACCCGCCAATTTACCAATTTGCTGAAAGAAATAGTCATAGCTGTACAGTCGTGGGCTGATGCGCACCAGTTTATCCAACGCAACAGGTTGTTCAAATGGATAGTGGTGCCGGGCTTTATCTACACTATCCTGTTTATCGTAGGAATGTTTTTCTTCTGGCAATCGGCCGACAGTGTGTGGTCCTGGGTAAGCGGCAAGCTGCATATCGAATCATGGCTGCAGAAAGAACGGAATGAATGGCTCAGCTTCCTGTTTGTGATGACGGGGGTGATGCTGCGGCTGGTCTCGGTACTGTTTTACTTTTCTATATTTAAATATGTTATCCTCATCATCGGCTCACCGGTATTTGCTTACCTGAGTGAAAAAACGGAAGCAATTATTGAGCAAAAAGAACATTCCTTCAACTGGGCCGATCTGAAAAAAGATTGTAAACGCAGTGCCCGCCTGGCACTTCGGAACTGCGGCTGGCAATCGGTATACCTGCTGGCGCTCATCCTGCTCTCACTGGTACCTGTGGTTGGCTGGATCACACCTGTTATCGCCTTACTGATGGAGTGTTACTATTTTGGCTGCTCCATGCTCGATTACAGTTTTGCCCGTATCAACTTCACTCCGTCGCAAAGCATTTCATTTATCGGTCGTCATAAAGGGCTGGCCATTGCCAACGGGCTGCTTTTTTACCTGATGCATGTGATACTGATACTGGCTCCGGCTTATGCCATCGTGGGTGCCACCCTTACTGTTCATAAAGTAAAAAACAACTGATGCCGGGTACCGTATATCTTATACCATCACTGCTGGATGAGGAAGGCATTGATGCCCTTCCTCTCTATATACAGGATGCCGTAAAGGAATGCCAGGTATTCTTTGCCGAGAATGAACGTACCACCCGCCGCTATTTCAAACAGCTTTGGAAAGCCCGGCTGCCCGGACAAGATATTATTATTGATGATTATGAATGGCATACCATTGGCGAAGAAACCAATGCAGTTTTCCGCCAGCGGCTGAAAGAAGGAAAAACGATCGGTGTGGTAAGTGAGGCTGGTTGTCCCGGTGTGGCCGACCCTGGCCAGGCCCTTGTTGCTATCGCCCAGAACATGAATGCTGAAGTAAAGCCATTGGTGGGGCCCAGTTCTATCTTGCTGGCATTGATGGCAAGTGGTATGAACGGGCAGCAGTTCAGGTTTGTAGGTTATTTGCCAATTGACAATCAACAACGCATAAAAGCTATAAAGGAACTGGAAGCCGAGTCGGCCCGCAGAAAGTGTACGCAATTATTTATAGAAACACCTTACCGCAACAACCAGTTGCTGGAAACATTGCTGAAGAATTGTCAGAACCATACAAAGATCTGCATCGCTGCCGGCCTCACCGGCAAAACAGAGTGGATCAAAACAAAAACGGTAAGTGATTGGAAAAAAGAAACCGTTGATATTCACAAAAAGCCGGTACTGTTCCTGCTGTACAGTGAATAAAAAGATCACTGGTCCCTCATCGAAATAATACTGTCAACGATATATACCGTATTGCCTCTCCAGGGTAAGGCGCCGTGGTATTCTTTATAATGCAGGTCAAACCGCTTGCCGCTGTTGGCAGCCAGTATATCGTATATCTTTTTGCTTTTAATGGAAAACTCAAATTCATACGACTGGATAGTGCCGGCCGTTTTACTGCGGTAGCCCTCCTGTATCAGTTTGCCTTCATAGGTTTTGAAGATGTTGCCTTTTCGTACTGCATAATTCAGGTGACCGCTTTTCACACCTTCTCCAAACACAAAGTAAAACCGGAAGTATATAAACACACCAAGGCCCAGCAGCAATAACACAATAACTGTATTCCGGAATCGTCTGAAACGGGAACGTTTCTTCGGTGGCGGATTGTCTAACGCTTGTTCGGAAAGTGGTGTATATTCAGCTTCCATACGCAGAGGTTTATAACAAAAAATTTAAGAGATAAATTAATTATTATTATACATTTGTCCTCAATTTACAACATGCGTTTGTAAACATGGCTAACATTCTGACACATACCAAACAAATGGCCTTCCATGCACCCATCACAAGCGGTGTGTATGCAGTGGGATTTGATGTGTTTACGTTCTCACGCCCCCGACGTCGCCCTGTATTCTGACAGGACGAACCCCTCACCATGGTCCCTGTCAGTGAAATTCACCCGGCGTTTATCTCATTCTGGACTGGTGGCCCTTTTTATTACAACCCGTATTAGAGTGGAAAATCAAAAAATAATCATCAGGGCAGCTACTGTTTCTGATAAGGTATATTCCAAAACGATCACCGATGAAATGGCAGCATCTGCTGCTGCCAGAGGTACCGGCATCGCCCGCCGTACGCCTGAATACATCGAAGAAAAGATCGACGAAGGCAAAGCCGTTATTGCCATCACCGACCAGAACGAGTGGGTGGGCTTCTGCTATATCGAAACATGGAGCCATGGTGAATACGTGGCCAACAGTGGCCTGATTGTGGCACCCGCCTTTCGTAAAAGCGGTGTGGCCAAAGCCATCAAAAAGAAAATATTTGAACTGTCGCGGGAGAAATATCCCGAAGCAAAGCTGTTCGGTCTCACCACCGGCCTTGCGGTAATGAAGATCAACAGCGACCTGGGCTACGAACCCGTTACTTATTCCGAACTGACCCAGGATGAAGCTTTCTGGGCCGGCTGCAAAAGCTGTGTGAACTATGAGATATTGATGAGTAAGGAACGGAAGAATTGTATGTGCACGGCCATGCTCTACGATCCTAAAGATCACTACGAGCCGGAAGAGACCAAGGAGTTTTTCAAGAAAAAATCAAAAGTGCTGGAACGGCTTCAGCGTATCAAGCAATGGCGGTTACTTCGTCCTTTTATTAAAAAAGATAAGGATACGAATGGTGGAAGCAGCAGGCCTAAATCCTTACTGCATCATTTATTCAATTTTTAATTTCCTAACGTAACAGGTACCATGTCAAAAAAAGTTGTTTTAGGTTTCAGCGGCGGGCTTGATACCACTTACTGTGTAAAATACCTCAGTGAAGAAAAAGGATACGAGGTGCATAGTGTGATCGTAAACACCGGCGGCTTCAGCAAAGACGAACTGGACAAGATCGAAGCACATGCTTACAAGCTTGGTGTAAAAACCCATACCACTGTAGATGCGGTGAAGGGTTATTACGAGCAGATCATCCGCTATCTCATTTTTGGCAATTGCTTAAAAAATAATACCTACCCGCTATCTGTATCAGCAGAGCGGCTCAGCCAGGCGCTGCATATTGCTGAGCATGCAAAAAAACTGAATGCAGATGCTGTGGCACATGGCAGTACCGGCGCCGGCAACGACCAGGTGCGTTTTGATATGATCTTTCATATCATGATTCCCGGCACAGAAATTATCACTCCCATCCGTGATCTTAAACTCAGCCGTGAAGCGGAGATTGCCTACCTGAAAGCAAAAGGGGTGGAAATGAATTTCGACAAAGCCGTTTACTCCATCAACAAAGGTCTTTGGGGCACCAGCGTGGGCGGAAAGGAAACACTTTCTTCCAAAGGCATGTTGCCTGAAGAAGCCTGGCCTACCCAGGTAACCCAAACCGGAAGCCAGGAGGTCAGATTAACATTTACCAAAGGCGAACTGACAGCGGTGGATGGAAAAGTATTTACACATCCAGTTGAAGCGATCCAGTATTTACAAACCATCACCGGCCCTTATGGTGTGGGTCGTGATATTCATGTAGGCGATACCATCATCGGCATCAAGGGTCGTGTGGGCTTTGAGGCAGCCGCCCCGATGGTGATACTGAAAGCTCACCATGCATTGGAAAAACATGTACTCACCAAGTGGCAACTACAATGGAAAGACCAGTTGGCCCAGTTTTATGGCAACTGGATGCATGAAGGCCAGATATTGGATCCGGTGATGAGA
>JAEUVM010000317.1 GCA_016787125.1 Chitinophagaceae bacterium
CTCCATACAGAAATTTATTACTGATAAAACCCTGCCGGGCGACCTGCAAAGTGAGGCCGCTGCCGACCTGGTGTCTGATGGCGTATCGGCTTCTTACCCGTATGCCCCGCTTTCTATGCAGGTGCTGCAGGAAGTGGCCGGGGTGTCCTATGGAAAGGTAAGACTGGTATATATCGGCGATGATCCCAAACTGGGCGAATTCCGCTCCGAGTTTGGCAATATGCTCGCCACCATTGAGGAAGTATTGCCGGAAGGGGTGAATAAAGGCTATGATACAGACGAAGTAGCCGAGAAACTGGAAGATGATAATGACAACCGGGTAGACCAGCAGGCCCTGCTTACCGCCCGCATACTGGATATGTATGTAATGGACCTCGACAGGCATGAAGATCAGTGGCAGTGGGGTGCCCGGGATAATGCAAACGGTAAAGGCAAAACCTTCTTTCCTATTCCCCGCGACCGTGACCAGGCCTTCTATATTAACCAGGGTGTATTGCCATGGCTGGCGAAAAGACGGTCTTTCGTTCCGCAGATAGAAGGTTTCAAACCCGCTGCAAACAGCATCAGGCTGTTCAATTTTGCGGCCCGCAACCTTGACCGTTTCTTCCTGAATGAGATGGATGAAGAAGACTGGAAGAAGGCAACCGAAAAACTGCTGTCGCAAATGACTGATGAAGTGCTGGAAAGATCATTGGCACAACAACCGGCCGAAATAAGAAATATTTCCGGACCAACCATCGTACAAACCCTGAAAGAAAGACGCAACTACCTGCTGAAGGAAACCCTTGAATATTTTTACTTCCTCAGCGAGATCGTCAGTATAACAGGAAGCGATAAAAAAGAGTCTTTTGAAATAACCCGCAACGACGATGGCTCAACCACCTTACAGGTGTATAAAATTGATAAGGATGGCAATAAGGCCAACATGATGTACGAGCGCCGCTTCGACCCGATGCACACCAAAGAGATACGGCTGTATGGATTTGGCGGTGATGATAAATTTATCATGTCCGGCACCAACGATAAAATCAAGGTACGAATGATCGGTGGTGGCGGCGAAGACCATTTTGTGAATCCCAACAAGTCAAGCACCGGCGGATTTGTGTACGACCGCAGGGATGGCAATAATAAACTGGAGGGCAATTTCCGCAATAAGATGGCCAATGACAGCACCGTAAACTCATTCAAGCGGATCTACTTCCAGTACAATAAGTTTTCTCCGAGCCTGTCCTTCGGCTTTAACCCGGATGATGGCCTTTCACTTGGTCTTGGGTTCAAGATTATCCGGCATGGCTTCCGGAAAGACCCGTATAAGTCTTCTCATACTTTTGCGGCCAACCACTCACTTTCCACCAGTGCCTTCCGCTTCCGTTACAGCAACGAGTTTATGGGTGTGATCGGCGAAAAGACTGACATCGTGACGGATATTGATGTACGGTCGCCCAATAATACCACGAACTTTTTCGGCTATGGTATTAATTCTGTATACGACAAAACCAAGCCCGGCCAGTTCAGGTACTACCGGGCCCGTTATGACCTGGCAGATGCGTCACTTTTGTTGCGTCAGCGGTTTTCCGATAAAGTGATGCTGATGATCGGCCCCAGCTTCCAGTATTATGAAATGGATGCGGATGACAAGCTGAACCTGGCAAGGTATATCTCACAAACAGGGGTGAATGGTCTGAATCCCGCCACCCTGTATACCAAGCAAAAGTATATCGGTATTCTGGCAAGCCTGGTGGTTGATACAAGGGATCACCGGGTATTGCCTCAGAAAGGGGTGTACTGGGAAAACCGGGTGAGAAGCCTTTCGGCCATCAGCAATAGTTCGCCATATAAGGTAACACAACTGAATACCGATTTCAGTTTTTACCTGAACCTGATAGATGATCGCCTCACTTTTGCCAACCGTATCGGCTTTGGTGTTACCGGATCAGATAACGATGGATTTGAATTTTACCAGGCCCAGTATCTCGGCAGTGAAGAAAACCTGCGGGGATACAGAAAATTCAGATTTGCCGGTAAAACTAAATTCTATAACCAGGCAGAACTTCGTTTGCGCCTCGCCAATTTCAAAACCTACCTCTTTCCGGCGGCTTTTGGTATCCATGCTTTTGCAGATGCCGGAAGGGTATGGGTAAAAAATGATGCTGAAAGTAAAATGGCTTTTGGCTATGGTGGTGGCATTTGGTTCTCGCCGTTGCGCCGGATACTGATATCGTTTACCTATGCCATGTCTGAAGAAGACAGCCTGCCGCTTATCGGGCTTGGATTCAGATTCTGATAAACATTTTTTTAATACACTATAAAAGAGACCACACAATGGTCTCTTTTTATATAGGCATATCAGTCTTGTTTTAATGGTGTCCATTTAGAAATAATCAGTATTTTTGCCTGGGTTATCCGCTTTTACCTCAACCATACCTGCATTTCCTCTTCCATCCTGAACATGAGTAATTACATCGGTAACGAGGTGTGAACAATTTTGCTTTGCCTGTTACCAATGGAGTACCGGTAAAATTCTTTACTGGTATAATAGTTGTTAAACCCGCTGGGAGAAATATGGTCACAAACCGGCATCAATCTCCTGAAGTGGTTTGGGATAATATTATTTATTACACCCTGTTGAAAATTGAACTGTGTTATGACAAAGAAAAGTGTATGGATGGCATTACAGGTGCTGCTGTTTCTGGCTTTTAATTTCCTGTTTTTCCTTACGATCCTGTTCTTATTTAAAAAGAACAATGTGTTTGATAAGATTGGCCTTCATGAACCGGTTTATAACGGAACCGAAGTTTTTGACCCTTCCCTTCAGCGGCTCAATTCGATAAAAAAACTGGAAGATTATTGTGACAGCCTGTATTCGGTGCAAAGTATGAACAGTCAATTCAAAAGCGATGAAGGAAATTACCCGGTATTGGTAGATTCAGTGATGCGGCAGCGTTTTTATCATGGCTACTCCCGCTACCGGTTTTCTGAAAATTATATGGCATTGCTGCTCGAACCACTTACCGGAAAAGAGGCAGCGGCCATCGTTATTCCTGACGATATGCTGAAGTATCCTTATGCGGCCTGCAGCCAACAGTCCATACTGATGATGGAACTGCTTAAAAGAAAAGGATACAGCACCCGGAAAGTCGGTTTCCTGGACAAACAATACGGGGGGCATTTTTGTTTTGAAGTGCTGTACAACGGCAGCTGGCATTTTTTTGACACCAACCAGGAACCGGATATGAATGTGCTGAATGTAAACAACAGACCCGGGATAGCGTTTCTTTCAAAGAATAAAGAAGTACTCAGGGCCGCTTACCCCCACCTAGAGCCAGAGCGGCTGGATGCAATATTTGGTAATTATTTTTTCGGCAAGCCTGATACATTTGAAGCCCCCAGGGCCCGGATCTACCAGCAGGTGACCAAGATTCTTTCTTACTGTGGCTGGTTTTTTGCACTGCTGGCATATGTGCTGGTAAGGAAAAAAAGAACAATGCTGATGCGGCCGGAAAGGAAATACGCCGGCCTCTTTCTCAAAGCAGAAACAAACGGTTGAGCAAAACCAAACCTGTTGCAGATAAAATCAACTTTCCTTCAATAATCCTTCGGAGGTAACGACCGGCGTTGCTGTTTTTGCAACGGCTTCTTCATCGGCAAAAAATACAGCCACCCGCAATGCTTTCAGCCCCGATACACCCTGCAGCTCTTCCAGGTCATGATGCTCAATTTCACCCTTCAGCAGTTTTTTGCTTTGCAGGTATTCAATATACTCGGTATACTCTGCCGCATCCCTTGATTGAGAGTATACAATGGCTATCTTACCCGGCTGCGTCAGCCGTTCATTGGTTTCTTTGATCCGCACTTTATCTATTCGTTTCTTTACGATCTCGTAGCGGATATTATAAGCGCCATCCACATCAAACTTCCGTTCTTCTGTACGGAACAGGATAGCCAACGGCTCACTGTGCGAAAGGATAAGCTGTGTGGTTCGAAGGCGGTGACTCAGTTCTTTTTCCAACTCATGGGTGAGCCTGGCTGCTTTTGCCAGTACGGTAAGCTGCCACATCTTCATGTTGCGGAGGTATATCTCGTCAAACTTTTTCCGGGGTGTTATAGTTTGCCCGATAAAGATGTTGAATTCAAGCCCATCTGTCACATACCTTTCAAAATAATGCGGGTACACCTTTTGTGCGGCAGCCTGTTCTTTATCAATAAACCTGGCCAGGCAGTCGTTGATCCGTGAAATACTCTGTTCATATTCCCTCCGGTGATGGTATAGCATGCCCAGTTGCGGGTCGAGTGCACCGAAATATTCATCGATCTCATTTTTCAACACCTGCTCAGTGGCATGAAGATGCTGAAACACCTGCTTTACCTGCCCCTGCATAAAATCACGGATACTCATTTCCTCTTCCGATTGCAGCACATCGGATGCAGCTTTTATGAATTTGTCGATCTTAAATTCTATTTCCTGCAGCAGGGGAAGCGAGGTAACCGGCCCTGCTTTGGCCACCACTTTCCGGGCCAGTTGCAGCTGGTCAAGAATATCACGCTGTATGCTTTGCGATCTTTCTGTAGAAGAGTTGCGTATGTCAATTGCGCCATAAAGCGGGAACACATCAGCAAAGGCAATGCGCTCAATCTTCACCTCTTCATTTGTTTTTTTAGCCACGATATAATTCAGTGCGGCTTCGGTAAATTTCCATTCAACGGCAGGCTGAACGGCAGTGAATTTTTTCTTGATGGTGGTATCCACTTTTGTATTCAGCATCTCCAGGCTTTTCTCAAGCCCGAGGGTAAACAATGGGATGGCAGCTTCTATACGGCCTATATGTGAAGGCTTAAGGTGCCCGGCGATGGTGGAAGATATTTCCAGCATACCCAGCAATTCGTTGTTTTGCTTCAGCGGGCAAATGATGATACTGCGGCTGCCTCCCCTGAAGTAATACGAAAGGCACTGCACCTCACCGGCCGTCTTTTCATCCAGTGTTTCAAACAGGATGGGCTGATTATTTTCCCTGAAAAGCAATTTGCAGTAGTCACTTATTTCATCCTTCTCGGCAACGGAACTGATATGACGGAAAAGCAGGCTTGTATTATTATGCAGGTCGGAATACACATAGTGCCTGTTGATCTTGAAAAAAGGAGTGACACCGATGGTTACATCTTTAATGCCCACCAGGTTCTGTACATCCAGTTCAAGATCAGCAAAAGCATCGGCATCGGGCAGGTCGCCAATATCGAGGAGGCGGTTTTTCATCTCCGCGATCACTGCCTGTTCTGTTACATCATTAATACGGATAACGGTCAGGCCTTCAAATACGAATTTTTCCAGTGGCACCTGGGCCAGCAGGTCTTCCAGTGAAAGTATGCGGTTAAATACCTGGTCCAGCATGCTGTCGGGCATTTTAGGCATTTCGCCAACCGGTTTTACATCGATAAAACGTCCGTCGAGCCTCAGTTCCATATACCGT
>JAEUVM010000337.1 GCA_016787125.1 Chitinophagaceae bacterium
GTTTGTCAGCAAAAGATAACCGGTCGTGTAAATAGGATTGCGGCCGGGGTTTTGTATATTTATTTCGCTGCATGCAAAACGCCGCATTCTTCACCCGGTATAAACTGCACCACCTGCTGATCTGGCTGCTGGTGCTGGGAGCCTGGTTCTTTCTGAGGGTGGACGACTATCCGTCTGAAGGAATGGCTTTCAGGGTTACCCTTATCAAAGTGGCCGATCTTGCCATCCTCATTTATCTCACCAACCTGGTACTGATTCCTTACCTGCTTTATAAAAAAAGGTATGTGCTCTTTGCCCTGCTGTTTCTCGGGATCATTTTCGCCAGCAGTATTTTAAAAATGTCTGTCCTGGGAAATATGCTGGATAAGCCGGAACTGATCAACTGGCGGTCAGATTTTAAAAGGAGGCTTTATGATAATATCATCCCGCATTTTTTCCTCGTGGTGGCCGGTGTGGCTGCCAAACTGGTGTACGATTACAGCCGCCTTCAGCAACGAATGGCTGAAACAGCAAGGGAAAAGGCCGAGGCCGAACTTAATTTTCTGAAATCGCAGATCAATCCTCATTTTGTATTCAACTCACTCAATGCTGTTTATTTTCTGATCAATAAAGAAAATAATGATGCCCGCAATGCCCTGCACCGGTTTTCAGAAATGCTGCGCTACCAGCTTTATGAAATGAACGGGGAAAAAGTGCCGATCGAAAAGGAGGTACATTACCTGCAGGATTATATTCATTTGCAACAATTGCGGAAGGATGAACACTACACGGCCGAGTTTACCTGCTCGCCGATGGTGAAAGGTTTTTCCATTGAACCGCTGCTGCTCATCCCGCTGGTGGAAAATGCTTTTAAGCATATATCGCATCACAGCGGGCAGGTGAATTTTGTAAAAGTGAATATGGACCGGCAAAACGGCAGCTTTGTTTTTTTGGTGGAGAATTCTACGGACGATAACAGGATAAAAAGTGAATCAGGCGGCATCGGGCTGGTAAATATTAAACGCAGGCTTGAACTGCTCTATCCCGGCCGGCACGAACTGACCATTCAACAGGATAACGGCAGCTTCAGGGCCAGCTTAAATATTCATCTGTATGAAAATTAATTGCCTCATCATTGATGATGAACCATTGGCCCGGAAAGGGCTTAAAGAATATGTTGCAGATGTTGACTTTCTGCAACTGGCCGGTGAGTTTGATACACCGCTGAAAGCAGCCGAGTTGATAAGCAGGGGAGATGTACAACTTCTTTTCCTGGATATAGAGATGCCCCGGATCACCGGGCTTGAATTCTTCCGCACACTGCAGCAACCGCCACCGGTAATCTTTACCACGGCCTATCCGCAATATGCACTGGAAGGCTTTGAGGTAAATGCGCTTGATTACCTGGTAAAACCCATTTCATTCGACCGCTTTCTGAAAGCAGCCCTGAAAGCGAAGGAGTACTACGAGGTGCGGGAAAAGAATGTGGTTGAAGCGGCACCATCTGATTTCTTTTTTATCAAGGCTGATAGTAAACTGGTAAAGATCTTTTATGATGAAATACTGTTTATTGAAGCCTTACAGAATTACGTCACCATCCATACCACGGATAAAAAGTATATGACCTATCTCACCTTCCGCTCGGTGGAGGAGTACCTGCCTGCTGAACAGTTTATCAAAGTGCATAAATCATATATTGTAGCGGCTTCAAAGATCGACAGCATTGAAGGGAATGATATACTGGTGGGGCAACGCCATATTCCAGTAAGCCGCTCCCAAAAGGATGAAGTAATGGAAAAGCTGCTGAAGAACCGCTTTTTGAAACGGTAATTCTCCCCGAAGAACCTGTGTGCCTCTTCAACACCTTTTCCATATTCCGGAACTCTTTTGTAAATTGAAGGGTGGAGGCTATGAAAAAATACCTGTTGCTGATAGGTCTCGCTGCGTCTTTCTCCGTTGTAAAGGCACAGGATGATCCGCAACAGCTTGCCCTGCATCTTACCCGGAACAGTCACACCGATTATGAGAAAGTATCGGCCATCTTTCACTGGATCACCGATAATATTGCCTACCGCGTCAATTCGGGCTACCGGGTGCCGGTTATCGGCAACACCACCCGTAAATTCTCCCGCTCACTCAATGAAGCAGATGCTGATACATCGCCTCTGAAGCCGCTCAATGAAAGGGTGGCGATAAATGTGATCCGCAACAGGGTGGCCACCTGCGAAGGGTATTCCCGGCTGTTTGCGGCCCTTTGTGATTTTGCCGGCATCCGTTCCGAACTCATCGTGGGCTATGCCCGCAACCGCTATGCCCGTCCTGGCGGCGAACGCTTTGGTGTAAATCATTTCTGGAATGCCGTACAGATCGATGGTAAATGGCAATTGCTGGACGCCACCTGGGCCAGCGGCTATGTTACCGGCCGCGGAGGCGAGTTTGTGAAAGAATATGATCCTGCGTATTTCCTGGCATCACCCGATCAGTTTGGCATAGATCATTACCCGGATGATCAGCGGTGGAGCTTGCTGGACTATGATAAAATTCCCGGTGAATATTACCGTTCCCCATTTCAGCAACGGTCTTATCTTAAATATTCTATCACCTCCTGGTTTCCGCAAAAAGGAATTATTGAAACATACATCGGCGATACACTTCGTTTTACACTGGTTACCACCGACCCTAAAAGGGACAGTGCCATTTCGCCCGATTACCTTGTTGATTCTGCGATCTACACCCATTCACCGGCATGGGTTTTTCTGCGGCCTGAGTTTGATATTAACGACGGGGTGATAAGCAACCGCCATACCTATGTGCTGCCGGTCACTTCGGCAGGCATACAATGGGTGCACCTGCTTTATAATGGTGATATGGTGCTGAGGTACAAGCTGAACGTAAAGGAAAGGAGAGAAGTGGCAACCAGGTGATAAGGATCAATCGTATTCTTCTGTTTCCACGATATTACCATAATTCACCAGCAGTTCGGCGCCTGCCGGAATATCGGTCAATGCTTCAAAATATTCGCCATCATTTACTGAGCAAACATTGGGTGTGGAGGAGTGGTTCAGGTAGTTGACCATATCCATTATTTTAAAACCATACTCCGGTACATAATAATTCTCCTCATCATAAAGGCAGTAGGTTTCCACCAGGTTGCGGGAATGTTCGGGCAGCTTTTCAACGTCGGTAATGGGGAGCTTTACCCAGTCATTTTTATGGGCAGAGAAAATAGTACGGCATCCCTTCGGAATGTTGCGGATCGCAAACACACCGATGCCATGCACGGCGGAGGGTTTCAGCATGACATAAATGTCATCCTGTAACTCTTTCAGTAATTCTTCCCTTGTCATAATGGTGATGGCGCTCAGCTTCCCCTTTGTGAGCCGGTGTTGGCCTGTTTGCTTACAAAGCCGGATGATTTAGGCTTCTGGATAAATTTGGAGCCCTGGCCTGAAGCGGGTGCACCTTTCTTTGCGTCTTTCTTTTTTCCTTTCTTGTTGTTCTGATTAAGGAGGGACATATGGTCTCTTTTTTTTGTAAATATAAATGTCTTAGGCTATAAATACTGCGGATTTTCCATGTATATCAATCATAAACAGTCTTATCGTTTTCCCGCAGTCCCCGATTGTATGCCGGTAAAATACCCACCAGCCCTGATAGCTGTATGCGGGGAATTTTGTTCCTTTAGGGTATAAAATCTCCAGCATGAAAAAGTTAACCATCCTATTCTTCCTTATTGCCCCGGCCTTACTGGTAAAAGCACAAACCACCCGTGATCTTAAGGCCTCTCTCACCATTACAATGCCCCGGACGGCAGATGATGATATGCCCGGTACCAGGGGCGCTGCGGTGGTATGGCATCCCGTGCAGAAAAAATATTATGCGGCGATGGCCGGCAATATCGGTTATCCGCTGGGTGTGTATGATGCCACCGGCAAACTCCTTTCTGATGAAACACTGAATACAGAGCAGGATATCCGCGGTCTCTGGTATAATGCGGCCCGAAAACAAATACAAGGCAACACCTACAATGATTACGGATGGTTTTATTATACCCTGAACGCTAAAGGGATTCCGCTTTCCAGCACAACCTTTGTTGAAGGAATGGCACAGCCAACTGAACAGTCGACCGGTGCATTTAACTCCGCCAAACAACAGGTACTCTTCCTGAGCGAAGGAAATATATATACCTACGATATGACAGGTAAGCAACTGGAAAATACCCTTCGTATCCATTGGGGCCGCACCCAGAAAGAAGGCATCAGTGAAGATGAAACCGAAGAAGCAGAAACACCAGAGGGGTATAACAGCAGCATGGTATATACCGGCATCAAGGGTGCAGAGCTGGGCTTCCTAAATATCACTGATATGCAGATCGAACTTTACAATATGAGCAACGGTTTTCTTACACAAAAACTAAAACTGCCTGAAGATGCACCAATGAACACCAGTTTCAATTTCTCCTACAGCAATGGCATGTACTGGCTGTTCAGCATTGAAGAAAGAACCTGGAAAAGTTATAAGCAGGGAAGTACGTTATTTTACGATCACCGTTTCCCAGCCATCGTATTTACCATAACACAGCGCAGCCTGTCTTTTCAGTTCAAAGGTCATCTTTGACATGGAAGACAGGCTGATGCTTGTAAGCTGGGTAAAGGCCAGCTTATAAGGATAACCCGGAAAATCCGTTGTGGTCTCTTTGGCGCCGGGAGCCAGTTTCTTTTTAGTAATGGCGGCGATAAAACAGTTTCTGTCGGCTTCTGTTTTAAAGTAGGCAAAATGATCCACCGGTCTTGACCGCTGCAGCATATCCCCTGCCTTCTGCATCCGTGCAATAATTTTCTGGTTGGCCATGATCTCCAGTGTTTCATCTTTCGGGTATAGAAACTTAAGGTAGGTGCTCCATTCTTTATCCTCCTTTATTTGCAACAGCAGGGTATAGCCGGTAAAACGGTTCTTAAATAAAGTATTCATTCTTTCCCTCACAGCAGCTGTATCTTTTACATAGAAATATTCCAGCCGCTCACACAGGATGGTATATGATCCTGCCGCAATGGCCGGGGTTGATTGCTTCAGCAGTGCCAGTACCGAATCGCTGATCTTTACCAGGTTGTTGTATTCCCTGGGAGAAGGCAGTCCTTGTTTATTACAATCCAGGAAGCGTACATTGGAGATCACCAGGAAAGGATACCCGGCCACGGGCGCCACTTTTTTCAATGCCATATTCAGCGTGATACTTCCTGTTTGCTTCTTGAATTGTGAAAGGTAGGCATCCCAGTCCTCAGCAGGCAGGCTGTCAAGCTGGGCAGAAGCAGTAAAGGCTGAGAGGGAAAGGAAACAACCTATAAGGAATGACGGGAACATTTTTCTTGATTGCATAAACCTGGATTGGCTGCAATATTAAGCTCCTCCTGCCACTGGTAATGCAGCCAGTTTCTTTTTTAACACTCCTGCTGCTTTTGTATAGCCGCCGTCTGCCCCATCCACAAAGTGGATATGCTGATCGTTCATGTTTCGTACATAGCATGACATCACACTTTCATTGCTCACATGCAGGCCAAACAGCACCTGCCCTTCCTTTTCCATTTTCTCCAGTATCTGCTGCAATTCCTCCCGCTGTTTCCCCGAGCCTGTTATGACCGTATTGATTTTGCCATCTATTACCAGTGTATCTGACATTTCCACCAGGCTGGCCAGGTATTTTTTTCCTTTGCCTGTTTTGAAATAGATCTTTCCGATAATGGTGGCCATCCAGGTGCGGAGCAGGTACCAGGGATTAAAACCTCCCAACCGCACCCGCATCTCGGCGCCGATCTTTTTAAAGCTGGCAAGCATCCGCAGCCGGTTTATACTGATCGGTTTCCGTTGCTCCTGCGGCCCGTAAATACGGTCGATGGCCTCCATCACGTTTTTGAAAACAACCGCCTGTTTGGATCGGGTGGGAGTAACCACCAGCAGGCTCACCACCTCCTGGTCATTCTGCGGAGGTTTTATTTTATCCCAGCGGCAGTGCATACCGCTCATATCCAGTTCTTCCGTTTCTGTTGTGGCGGGTGCGGCAATAAGGTCGGCCGATTTTATTTTCTTTTCGGCAAAGGTGAGGCCATCACCGAGCAACACAGGGATGTTGAATATTTCAGAGGCTTTCAGCTTGCTGATCAGCAATTCGTGGCCTTCTGCATACACTTCTTCCACGGGCACATGGCCCACCCGCAGTTCCAGCTCAAAATTCCGGAGGGTATTTTCCCGGTGTTGCCGGAGTGCCAGCAGCACGGGTTCCAGCAGGGAAGGCGGTATGATAAAAGTAGCCCCGTCGCCCCCGAAGAAAAAGGGTACCTGTATATTATCTTTAAATGCCACATTGAGTGCTGCAACGATGCTGCCGGTGGCTACAAGGTTCACCGTCTGATGACGCCCGTTCAAAGCTGCTGCTGTGCTGTTCTTCACATCTGTGATCAGCACATGCCAGTTGCCCGGCACTTTGTAGAAGAGATGCTCTTCCATCAGCAGTTCGCTGACAGGGAGATTGTTTACCGGCAGGCGGGTGTAGAAATGATCGGTTGACGGGGCAGACAAGGTTCTTCAGTTTTAGCACACTAAGTTAGGGAATTGGGAATGGTGAATGGTGAATTGACCATTGCCCATTCCCTATTGCCCCATTCCCAATTGCCCATTCACCATTCCCCACTACCTTTGCGCCCTATGTCTGAAGAATTGAAAAAAGATACGGAGGAACGGAGTCTTAATTTCCTGGAAGAGATCATTGAGGAGGACCTCCGTACGGGTAAGTATTCATCTATCGTTACCCGCTTTCCGCCGGAACCGAATGGCTACCTGCATATTGGCCATGCCAGCAGTATCTGCCTGAATTTCGGCCTCACCAAAAAGTATCCCGGCTACACCAACCTTCGCTTTGATGATACCAACCCGGTAACCGAGGATACCGAGTACGTGGAAAGCATCAAAGAGGATGTGAAGTGGCTGGGCTTTGAATGGAAACACGAACGCTATGCCAGCGACTACTTTGATACACTGCACGGGTATGCAGTTAAGCTGATCGAAAAAGGTCTGGCCTATGTGGATGACAGCACCAGCGAAGAAATGGCCGCCATGAAAGGTACGCCCACCGAACCTGGCCGCAACAGTTCCTTCCGCGACCGGACGGTGGATGAAAACCTTGACCTCTTTGCCCGCATGAAGAATGGTGAATTTCCCGACGGAAGCCGCACCCTCCGTGCAAAGATTGATATGGCCCATACCAATATGCTGATGCGTGATCCCGTTCTCTACCGCATCAAGCATGCACACCACCACCGTACGGGTGATAAGTGGTGCATTTATCCCATGTACGATTTTGCACACGGTCAAAGTGATTCGATAGAGGAGGTGACTCATTCTATCTGTACCATGGAATTTGTGCCGCACCGTGAGTTGTACGACTGGCTCATTGCCCGGTTAGAGATTTATCCTTCGCATCAATACGAATTTGCCCGGCGTAATATCAATTATACCGTAACCAGCAAGCGTAAACTGCTGCAGCTGGTGACCGACAATCATGTAACCGGGTGGGACGATCCCCGGATGCCCACCATCAGCGGTCTTCGCCGGCGTGGCTACACACCGGATAGTATCCGTGATTTCTGCGAACGTATCGGTGTGGCCAAGCGTGACAACCTGGTGGATGTGGGCCTGCTGGAGTTTTGTGTGCGGGAGCATTTGAATAAGATCGCTCAGCGCCGCATGGTGGTGTTTGACCCGGTAAAAGTGATACTGACCAACTACACCGGCGATGGTGAATTACTTTCCACAGAAAATAATCCGGAGAACCCGGAAGGAGGGATACGTTCACTTTCTTTCAACCGTGAACTGCTGATAGAGCGGGATGACTTTATGGAAAACCCGCCGAAGAAATATTTCAGGCTGGCTCCGGGACAGATGGTGCGGTTGAAATCAGCCTACATCATCCGTTGTGATGAAGTGATCAAAGATGGCAACGGCCAGGTTACGGCTTTACATTGCACGTATATTCCCGAAAGCAAGAGCGGTGCAGATACATCCGGCATCAATGTAAAAGGAACTTTGCATTGGGTAAATGCGGCCGATGCGGTGGAAGTGGAGGTGAGGGAGTATGACCGTCTCTTCCGCGTGGAAAATCCTGCGGATGAAGAAGGCGATTTTAAGGAATACCTGAACCCTGATTCATTGAAGACAGTGATTGGCTTTGCCGAAACTTCTTTGAAAGAGGCCACCACTGCAGACAGGTTCCAGTTTCTGCGCAAAGGTTACTACTGCCTCGACAGGGATTCGAAAGATGGTAAGCTGATCTTCAACCGTACCGTTACACTGAAGGACGGGTGGAAGAAAGCCTGACAGGCTATTATCAATTAATGATACAACCCGGATAACGGGGAGAAGGCATTCAACAAGATGAATGCCTTTTTTCTTTCCTGCTCATTTCGCAGAGGCCGGGTTTGTGGCAGCATTATTCATGTATGTGAAATGAATCATGTTTTTTCTTGATACAGGTCATGGGGATGGTTCCTTCCGTAAAATAGTTTTGGATAAACAATCACATCATGACGTATACAAGTATAACACACGCAGGCAACGACCACAGCTTCTGGCGTAAAGGACTGGAGTTTTACGAAGATGATATCCAGATAATGGAAACCAGGCTGGCTGAAGTGGCCTCGAAGAATAACAGTTTTGAAGCCCGGCAGGGTGTTGAGCATTTTCAAAACCAGTTTATCGTACAGCGGAATAATATGGACGAACTGAACCACGAGATCAACCTTTATGTGCAGAAACTGGGTGAGGATTCGCAGAAGCACCAGGGGCATATCGAAATGAGTATGCTTGCCGACCACGATACATTACAACAGAAATACGAAGTCTTTGAAAAAATTATGAACGGCATCCGCCACGAGTTCAATGATTTTCTCGGCAAGTGGATGTAACCGTTCCCGCCCCAATGGGGCATTCATAAATATACACTTGGGTATTTGTTGTGATTTACGAGAACGGCCCGGTTTGTCCGGGCTGTTCTTTTTTTATTTACTGACGATCAGTTTGAAACCTGTACACCGGGGTCTTTGATAAATACGTAGGGATCGGTTTCCACAAAGTCGTTGGCCTGTATGGTTACGCTGTAAGGCTGCCCGTCTTTGAACAGGAATTTTGCAGGATATATCCCGTAGCCGATATTGGAATAGGTTACCCTGAATTCATTATTGTCCATATAATCCATATACCCGATGAGGTCCGGATGATGGGCAAAGCGGCAGATCAGCATATTGCCGCTCTTGCTGATGCTGATCTTTCCATATACCGTATTGGTGTAGGTGCCGGTGAAATCGATCAGTGGTGTTTCGGGCAGGTTCTTTCTTTCGGCCCTTGCTTTCATGGCAGCGATGGCTGTATCTGTTTCTTTTTTACCCTGCGCAAAGAAGCCCCATTGAAAGGCACTTCTGTCTGTATAGGCCACATTCATGTATGCATCCAGTATTTGGTAACGCAGCGCTTCAAAGAAACTCTGGTTATCATTATTGGTCAGTATGGTGATGCCGAGTTTTTCTTCTGGTACAAAGCACACGTTGGTTACATGCCCGAATGCGCCGCCTGTATGCCAGTACACCTGCCGCCCGGCATAGTCAGTGGTATAAACGCCCAACCCGTAACCGCGGATATGTGTGGGATAGACTGTTGATTTGCGGCTGCCGGTTACAATATTAATATCCCTTGTCTTTTGCAGTACGGGCCAGGGCAATACCCGCTTTCCTTCATACCGGCCGCTGTCGAGCTGGCAGAGCAGCCAATGGGTGAGGTCGGTTACATTGCTTACCATGCTGGTGGCGGGACCGAGGTTGTCTACATTATCAAATGGTATTTTGGTGATGGAGCTGTACAGGTTGTTGTGCGGGTATGCTACGTTGTTTCGTTGCGCCAGCCCGGCGGTGTTCATATAAGTGTTGGTCATGTTCAGTGGCGCCAGCATGTTTTCTTTTACGTATTGCTCCCAGCTTTGCCCGGTTACTTTTTCCAGCACCTGTCCGGCCACGAGGAAGGCAGAGTTGCAATAGCCATAGTCTTGCCGGAACTCACCGGGAGGTTTCAGGTAGCGCATCTTCCATACGATTGAATCTTTGGGGAGATTGGAATCCCAGAAGGTAAAATCGCCCTGGAAGGTTTTGGTGCCGAGGCGATGGCAGAGCATATCCCTGATATTGGCCATCCGGGTGGCATTACTGTCGTACAGCCTGAACCAGGGTATGTATTGTGTGATCCTGTCATTCAGCGACAGCTTCTTTTCGAAATCAAGTTTTGCCAGGGAGGTACCGGTAAACAGTTTGGAGTTGGACGCAATGATAAAAAGCGTGTTGGCATCCACTTTATCGGGTTTTCCCAGTTCCCTTACACCATAGCCTTTCATCAGTACCACTTTCCCATCTTTCACGATGGCGATGGCGAGGCCGGGTATCTGCCATTGCTGCATGCCGCGTTCAATGTAGCTGTCGAGGCTGTCGGTAATGAACGATGGCGTTTGTGCGCCTGCGGCAAATGACAGCAGCAGCATCATGGCTGCAAGGGCAGGTAAGCGGAGACGTGTTTTCATTTTCCATATTTGGGGTGAAACTACGAAAAGAGAAGTTACGAGTTTTGAGTTACGAGTTTCTGGTTGAATGGATAAGTTTTTATTAACAGCAAACTCCGTTGTTATAATGACTGTTCGATAAACAGGCACTATTATCCATTATCTATTATCTATTCCCTACCTGTATTCTCCGAAAATCTTGCGCAGCGTATCTGCAATTTCTCCCAATGTGCATTTGGCTTCCACGGCTTCGAGTACCACGGGCATGATGTTTTCGCCGGTGGTGGCTTTGTTGCTGAGTTGGGTGAGCAGGCTGTTGCAGGTGGCCTGGTTGCGGCCGGCACGGAGGCGGGCCAGTTTTTCGGCCTGCACCACGCGGATGCTGTCGTCCACTTTCAGGATGGGAATATGATTCGTTTCGTCTGCGTGGAATTTATTTACTCCCACGATGATCTGTTCGCCGCTTTCAATGTTTCGCTGGTATTCGTAGGCGCTGCGGGCTATTTCATTTTGTATAAATCCTTCTTCGATGGCTGCCACACTGCCACCCATGGCATCTATTTTTTGTATGAGCTGCCAGGCGGCTGCTTCCACTTCATTGGTCAGCGATTCAATGAAATAAGAACCGGCCAGCGGATCGGCGGTATCGGCCACACCGCTTTCGTAGGCTGCTATCTGCTGTGTGCGCAGGGCGATGCGGGCGGCTTCTTCGGTGGGGAGGCTGAGGGCTTCATCGTACCCATTGGTGTGTAGTGATTGCGTACCACCCATTACGGCGGCGAGTGTTTGTATCGTAACCCGTGATATATTATTCAGTGGTTGTTGTGCGGTGAGTGTGCTGCCGCCTGTCTGTGTATGAAAGCGCAGCATCATGGCTTTGGGGTCGGTGGCGCCGAGTTCTTTCATCATGGTGGCCCACATGCGGCGGGCGGCCCTGAACTTGGCCACTTCTTCAAAGAGGTTGTTGTGTGCATTGAAGAAGAAGGAGAGCCGTTTGCCAAATACGTTGATGTCGAGTCCTTTTTCCAATGCTGCTTTTACATAAGCTTTTCCATTGCTGAGGGTGAAAGCGATCTCCTGTACGGCGGTGCTGCCGGCTTCACGGATATGATAGCCGGAGATGGAGATGGTATTCCACTTCGGCACTTCTTTGCTGCACCATTCAAAGATGTCGGTAATGATGCGCATGGAAGGTTTGGGCGGATAGATATAAGTGCCCCGTGCGGCATATTCTTTCAGTATATCATTTTGTATGGTGCCGGATATTTTCTTCAGGTCGGCTCCCTGTTGCCTGGCGAGTGCAGTATAGAGTGCCAGCAGTATATAGCCGGTGGCGTTGATGGTCATGGAGGTGCTTACTTCTTCCAGTCTGATACCGTTGAACAGCACCTGCATATCTTCAATAGAATCGATGGCAACGCCTACTTTGCCCACTTCACCTTCGGCAAGGGGATGGTCGCTATCGTACCCGATCTGTGTGGGCAGGTCGAAGGCCACACTGAGACCGCTTACACCTTGAGATAAAAGATAGTGATATCGTTTATTGCTTTCTTCGGCAGTGGAGAAGCCGGCGTATTGCCGCATGGTCCACAGTTTGCCGCGGTACATATCGGGCTGCACACCACGGGTGAAGGGGAATTGTCCGGGGAGTTCGGCCGAAACATTTGCGGCATCGGCTTCTGTATATACCGGCTTTACGTCAATGCCGGAGGTTGTTTGTTTGGTGTCATCGCTCATAAGAAATCATTTACCCAATGGAAAACAAAAGTTGATCAGGATACGGTAACCACCTCTGATGGAGCTGCTGCGCTGCACATACCGGTTGCCTGAGGCGGTTTCGAAGTATTCATCGGCATGAAAGGCGGCGATGAGTTTCGGGCCGGCCAATAACTGCAGGTGACTTCTTTTGCCCAATTTCAGGTGCTGACCGATTGCGATACCGGGGCAAAGTTCAACTGCTTTTTCGGTGTTGAGTAGCTGACCGTTCTCCGGGGTGAGGTCAGCGCCTTTCCTGGTACGGCTGCCTGTTTCTATGAAAACGGAAAACACAGTGGCTTTGATCCAGGGTGTTTTTTTGTTTAAGGAGAAAAGCTTGTCGCCGCTTACCCAGATGCGCAGAGGGGTGCCAATATCGGTAGCCAGTGTGCCGCCTCCTATATGGAAGTTAGCCTGCCAGGCACCTGTTTGGTTTTTATTGATCCGCTCAAACCCTATATTCCCGATACCGGCTCCGCTCTGAAAGGGAATGCCGATGGCAAATACCTGTAAATAGTTACGTTGCGCCTGAGCAGGCTTCAGGCCGGCAAACAATACGATAAACAGTATCAGCGAAGTTTTATTCATTTTTTATCTGTGCCGGTTAAAGATGTGGTTTGTCAGGCTTGTGGTTATAGTCTCAGTCTAAAGTCTATAGTTTTTAGTCGATAGTCCATAGTCGGGAGAGGCTGCGATTTTACACTATTTCATTACCCGCCAAGCTGATCGCCATCAACTATGAACCATCTGCCATGAGCCACTATTATCCATTCTCTATTAACCATTATCTATCTACATCAGTTTTTTTGCTTCATGATTCAGCGCCTGCAGTACCAGTTCGTGCAGGGCACCGTTGGGTTGGTTGAGTATCAGTTCCAGTATTTTTTTATTCAGGTCGGCAGCGGAGGCATCCAGCGGCAAGGAGGCGGCCACCTGGTGAATGATCATCAGGTTTTGTTCTTTCAGGTTGCGTACAGCATCCCAGCTTAGCTGTGTTACGTAGAGTTGCTGGGTACTGTTGTATTCAAATTCCTGTTTGATATTTTCTGTCAGGAATAATTTCATTTCGGTGGCAGAGATGCCGGGCTGATTCAACCGGCTGATGAGGTTTGGCAGGGCGATCCTTTCGGTGAGCAGCACGAGGCGTTCATAGGCCTGCAGGCGTAAGGCTCTTGTACCAGCATCGGTTGCCGAAGGTGCCGGCGGGGCTGTTTTTTTGCCGAAGGCGGCATAAAGAGCGATGGCCATTGCGAGTGCAGATAATAATAAACTGAGTGTGGGGGTATCCATGGGTTGAGTAATGTTAGGTGGGGCAAAAGTAGGCAAATGATAATATGGAAATGTGATAATGTGCTAAATGTGAGAATGTGGAAATGTGGAAATGCGTGGCATGGTATAGGGTTGTCCAGGTAACAGAACACCCCATTTTCATATTTGCACATTTGCATATTTACTCATTATTTATATTTTCCTCATATCGAAAAAGGCGAGGAGTGGCGGGGGCAGGATATTTTTTTAGCTTTGCAATATGGAAACTACTTCGATTATCCCGGTTACGCTGACAGATGGCGCCATCGTTGAAATAAGAAGGCTGATGGCGGCGGATGGTTTTGACCATAGCCAAAAGCTCCGTATTGGTGTGAAGGGCGGGGGCTGCTCAGGCATGACCTATGTGCTGGGCTTTGATATGCCAGCGGATAATGATAATCATTTTGACATTGCCGGTATTGCCTGCATCATGGATAAAGGACATGAACTGTACCTCTTTGGTATGCAGGTGGACTGGCAGGATGGCCTCAACAACCGGGGCTTTACTTTTAAAAACCCCAATGCCAGCAATACCTGCGGCTGTGGTACCAGCTTCGCGGTGTAGGTTTTTTTTCAACACAGAGTAACTGAGGATTTGAGTTACACAGAGAAATACATCAATACCCTGTGTATCTCTGAGTTGGAAGTTTTTTCAACACTGAGTAACTGAGGATTTGAGTTACACAGAGAAATACATCAATACCCTGTGTATCTCTGAGTTGGAAGTTTTTTCAACACAGAGTAACTGAGGGTTTGAGGTACACAGAGGATTGTTTTGCAAGATGTACTTCTTTGTGTAACTCCTTTGCCTTGTATCTCTGTGTTGGAAGTTTTTTCAACACAGAGTAACTGAGGGTTTGAGTTACACAGAGGATTGTTTTGCAAGATGTACTTCTCTGTGTAACTCCTTTACCCTGTATCCCTGTGTTGAAGTTTTTTTAGAAGGGTCCCATAAAAAAACCCGTGAGAGTATCACGGGTTTTCTTTATAACATTAACGGTTGCTTACGATTTACCGGAAACGGATTTAGTATCGGCTGCTTTTTTGTTGCCTGCACCGCCAAGGTCAACCAGGATGGGTGCTGCCACAAAGATTGATGAGTAGGTACCGGTGATCACACCGATCAGCATTGCAAAGGCAAAGCCTCTTGTTACCTCGCCACCAAAGATGAACAGGATGAGGATGGTGAGGAACACGGTGAGTGACGTCATGATGGTACGGCTCAGCGTTTCATTGATCGCCCTGTTGATGGTGTCGGACAGCGGGGCTGTAGGGTAGAGCCTTCTGTCTTCCCGGATACGGTCGAACACGATCACGGTATCGTTCATGGAGAAACCGATCACTGTCAGTACCGCTGCGATAAAGTGCTGATCGATCTCCAGCGGGAAGGGCACGATGGCACGGGCAAAGGAGAACACGATGAGTGTTACCAATACGTCGTGCAGCAGGGCCACGATGGTACCGAGGGAATATCTCCAGTCGCGGAAGCGGAGGAAGATATAAATAAAGATCACGATCAGGGCAAAGATGGTGGCTTTTACAGCACCACGTTTCAGGTCGTCAGAAATGGTGGGCAGTACTTTTTTGGAAGATTCCCCCGACTGGTCATCCCTGAATTTTTCAATGGTATAGCCCGGCGGGAAATGATTCTTCAGGCCTTCGAACAGTTTTACCTGTACGAGTGAGTCAGCTTCTTTACGGGTATCTTTAATAAGGTAAGAAGTGGTGATATCAAGCCTTGAGTCGTCGCCGATGGTTTTAATGATCGGGTTTTCGCCTTCGAAGGCTTTCTTCAGGTCGTCCCTTGTTTTCTCCACATCCACCTTGGTGGGGAACTGTACGGTATAGCTGCGGCCTCCGTCGAATTCAACACCATAGTCAAAGCCATTGAACAGTGAAGCTACTCCAAGGCCAAGCACCACAAAGGAGATGATGTAAGCCACCTTGCGGTACTCAATGAATTTGAATTTCGCATGCTGGAATACTCTCTTTGAAATGCCGGTGAAATATTCAAGGTGTTTTTTCTTGCTGGTAAACCATTCTGTCACCCAGCGGCTCACGAGGATACCGCAGAATAATGAAAGCAGGATACCGATGATCTGTGTGGTGGCGAAACCTTTTACCGGGCCCAGTCCGAAATAGAACAGGATGATGGCGGTAAGCAGGATGGTGATGTGACCATCCAGTACGGGTGGCAGTGAACGTCTGTAACCTTCGTTGATGGCAGGTATATATCCTTTGCCTCTTTTCAGTTCTTCTTTTATACGTTCATAGATAATTACGTTGGTGTCTACCGCCATACCGATGGTTAGTACCAGACCGGCGATACCGGGGGCGGTGAGTGTGGCGCCGAGTCCGGCAAGGATACCTACGGTAAACAGCAGGTTGAGTATAAGGGCGATATTGGCCACCCATCCGCTGCTGTTGTAATACACCAGCATGAGGAGGAAGATCACCACAAATGAGATAATGAAAGAAGTGGCACCTGCGTTGAGGGCTTTGCGTCCGAGGGTAGGTCCTACCTGCTGTTCGGCCACGATCTTGGCGGGGGCGGGCAGTTTACCGATCTCCAGCAGTTTGGCAAGGTCCTGTGCTTCGGGTACTGTAAAGTTTCCGCTGATCTGTGAGCTTCCTCTCAGTTCGCCTTCGGCGATGGGGGCTGAGTAAACCACATCATCCAGTACGATGGCAATGGGAATTTGTTCTTCAGCGCTTTTCTTGGTCATTTTGGCCCATTCGTTTTCACCATCCCTGTTCATGCTCATGGTAACCACGGGTTGCTGGCGTCCGGCCCGCTGATCGTAGTCCATTGCGGCTTTGGTGATCACATCTCCTTCAATGGGGGCCACATCGCGGTTATAAGTGCGCAGGGCATAGAGGGTGGCAAGACCTTTGGTTTCGCCATCTTTACCCACCTGGCCATACACCAGTTTGGCATCCCGGGGGAAGAACTGCTGAAATTCATCGAGGTATTTGCGGAGGCGGAGTGTATCTCTTACATCCACCATACCGATATAGAAATCGCTCTGCACAAAACGGATCATGCTTTCGAGGCTCAGCTTTTCGCCGGTGGTGGCAGTGGTTGTTTTGCCGCCTGCGGTATCTTCCTCGTCTTCATTCAACCCGGCAATACCACCTGTCTTGGGTGTGTCAACACGTTGGCCTGCGAGTGGAGTATCGGGGTTATTGTTTGTTTTGAGGGTATCTTTTTTACCGGTGGTATCAGTCACCCCGCCATAGCGGGTGCCAAAGTATTGGATCGCTTTCTGCCATCCGTCGCCATATTCGGTAATTGCTTTGGAGCCGCCTTTTACGGACACCAGCGGGTACACTTCCCAGAACTGGAGGTTGGCGGTGCTTACGAGTATTTTTCTCACCCGCTCTTTGTCTTTGATACCTGGCAGTTCTACGGTAATGATTCCTTTCTCGCTGTTGGGGTTGATAGTGGGCTGGGCCACACCAAACTGGTCGATACGGGTGCTGAGTACTTTGTAGGTATTATCAAAGGCGGTCTTTGCTTTTCCTTTGAGGTAGCTGATCACTTTGCTGTCGCTGGCGTTCATTTCCACATCACCGTTGCTGCCGAGGGCGAAGAAGGAGGCCAGGGTGCGGTTGGGATCAAGCTTTTTGAATTCTTCGGAGAAGAGGGTGATATAATCAGCGTCGCTGTTGGCCTTGCGGTTATCAGCATTTTGTATTGCTTTCAGGAAGGTGGGATCGTTGGTACCGCCGGCGAGTGATTTCAGCAGGCCGGTCATTTCCACTTCCAGGGTTACGTTCATACCTCCCTGAAGGTCGAGGCCGAGATTGAGTTCTTCTTCTTTAGCTCTTTTATAGCTCACTTTACCGTTGACACCGTAGGTAACGATTGTATTCTCATTGATACGGATGAGGCTATCGGCATAGCGGTCTCTTATTTTATCCAGTTGCTCCGAGTAGATTGCACGGGCCAGGCTGTCGTTGGGATATTTTGCAGCAGGCGCATCGTAATTCTTGGAAACATAAGCCTTAGCCTTGCCCATCATCTTCTTTTCAAAACTCTTTACCACAAGTGTAAAGGACATCTGGTACAGAGAATAGATTATCAGGAGAATGGTAAAAAAGCGAACCAAACCTTTCAGTTGCATACAATGACAGATTTACAAATTTTT
>JAEUVM010000131.1 GCA_016787125.1 Chitinophagaceae bacterium
CACTTTGGTAGCCCCGTAGGGGCGACATTTTGGTGGAAGATGTTTTAATCGCAAATTTTTAAAACAACATAAACAATGAAATCAATTACAATCGAAGGACAACTGAGGACCGGATTCGGCAAAAGCGCCACCCGACAACTCCGCTCTCAGGAACTGGTGCCTGGTGTAATTTATGGCGGCTCACAGGAAATAAGCTTTCACGCTCCTGCTGCAGCTTTCAAAAAATTAGTGTACACACCCAGTTTCCAGATCGCAGAAGTGGTATTAGAAGGTAAAACCTACCGCACCATCCTGAAAGACCTGCAGTTTGACAAAGTGAATGATCACCTCATTCACGTAGACCTGCTGGAACTGGTAGAGGATAAAAAGGTAGTCGCCGACATTCCTCTCAAGTTTGTAGGAGCCTCCAAAGGAGTAAAAGACGGCGGTAAGCTCGTAACAAAAATGAAATCACTCAAGGTAAAAACCTTACCCAAATACCTGAAAGAGCAGATCGAGGTAAGTATTGATAATCTTGAACTGAATGGCAACATCCGCGTGGAAGATGTGAAAGAAGAACACTACGAAATTCTCAACTCTCCCCGTATTCCCATCGCATCAGTGGTGCTTACAAGACAACTGAAGCAGGAAGAAGCTGCTGCCGGCACACCCGCTGCCGCTGCTGCTGCACCTGCCGCCGCTGCTGCACCCGCTGCCAAGAAATAACCCTTACCGGTACAATACTCAAAACCCGCCCGAAACAAGAGGGCGGGTTTTTTTATACAGTAAATGCGATATTTGACCCTCGCTGAATCAATAAGATGAAATACTTAATTGCCGGATTGGGAAACATAGGCACCGAATACGCCCACACACGCCATAATATCGGCTTTGATGTGGTGAATCAATTTGTCAGCAAACATGACGGCAGCTTTCAGACAGGACGGCTTGCCTATACCACCACACTGAAGTGGAAGGGAAAAACATTTGTATGCATACTGCCCACCACCTACATGAACCTCAGCGGTAAGGCCGTAAAATACTGGATGGATAAGGAAAAGATCAGCACCGAAAATATCCTCGTGGTGGTGGATGAACTCGCCCTGCCACTGTCAAAGCTCAGGCTGCGCCCCGGTGGCAGCGATGGCGGACATAATGGCCTGCGCAGCATATTTGAAACCCTCGGCACACACAACTATGCAAAACTACGCTTCGGCATCGGCAACGAATACCCAAAAGGAATGCAGGCAGAGTTTGTACTAAGCAAATGGAGAAAGGAAGAAGAACCTCTGGTAAAGCTCAAGATCGCTAAAGCCGTGGAAGCCATAGAACTGTTTGCCACACAAGGCATTAATGCCGCAATGAATGAAGTAAATAATAAAGAGTTTTCGTTATGATAAATGCGTTTGTTTACTTACTTTAGCAGCCTGCCCTGACCGAAACGGGGTCAGTATCACCGGTTTTCCGGTACATAATCCAATTGACATAATGAAAGCCTGAATATATGGGATGAACAGCCACCCGGTGGTGTATCCGATGTATTTAATAAAAACACAGCCATTTTTTATGAAGATTTTCTGCGTAGGCCGCAATTATGTGGCACATGCCCAGGAGTTGGGTAACGAGGTTCCTGATGAACCCGTGATCTTTATGAAGCCCAAAAGCGCTTTACTTCAGCCGCATACGCCATTCTATTATCCCGAGTTTACCAACGAACTGCATTACGAATGCGAATTGGTGCTCCGCATCAGTAAGAACGGAAAGTATATCCAGGAAAAATTTGCCAATAAATATTACGATGCCATCACCACCGGTATCGACTTCACGGCCCGTGATATACAAAACGAACTGAAGGCAAAAGGACTGCCCTGGGAAAAAGCAAAAGCCTGGGACAATTCAGCCGTGATAGGAAAGTGGATACCTTTTCCCAACGTAAAAAACAAAAAAGACATCAACTTCTGCCTCTACAAAAACAAAGAACTGGTACAGCAGGGCAACTCAGCCAATATGATACACAGCTTTGACAGGATAGTATCCTATATCTCCAACTTCTTTTCGGTCAACATCGGTGATGTGATCTTTACCGGCACACCCGCCGGTGTGGGCGAAGCAGT
>JAEUVM010000406.1 GCA_016787125.1 Chitinophagaceae bacterium
ACACATTTGGGTTCGCCAAAAGCATCACCCATTACAGAAGATACATGTGCCACATTCAGCAGGTACATGGAAAAATCAGCCGCATTGCTGATCGTTGTTTCCCCGTCTGTTTTACCAAAATAAGAACTGACATCGGGGAAAATATAAAAAGCTCCTTCCGGCTCAGGACAAATGATGCCGGGAATATCTTTTACGATCTCCAGCACTTTCTTTCTCCGGCGTGCAAATTCCTCTTTCATTTCCATGCTGGGGCGCAGGTCGGTGGTAAGGGCCGTAACAGCCGCCTTTTGTGCAATTGAATTCGCCCCGCTGGTAAACTGTCCCTGCACTTTCTCACAGGCTTTTGCAATATCAGTGGTGGCCGCTATATAACCAAGCCTCCACCCTGTCATCGCAAATCCCTTGCTCAGCCCGTTTACAATGATCACCCTTTCTTTCAGCGAGGGAAACTGTGCAATGCTTTCATGGCTGCCCACGAAATTGATATACTCATATATCTCATCAGAAATGATAAAGATTCCGGGATGCTTTTCAAACACCGCCGCCAGTGAAGCCAATTCTTCTTTACTGTACACTGCTCCGCTTGGGTTGCAGGGCGAGGAGAACAAGAATACTTTGCTGCGGGGTGTGATGGCGGCTTCCAGTTCGGCAGCCGATATCTTGAATTTGTTTTCCGCCTTACTCTTTATCTCCACCACTTTACCACGGGCTATTTTCACCAGCTCGCTGTAGGTAACCCAGTAGGGCGTGGGGATGATCACTTCATCATCTTCATCCACCAACGCAAGTATGGCATTGGCCAGGCTCTGCTTGGCGCCGGTGGAGGTTACAATGTTCTCTGGTTTATAGTCGAGGTTGTTATCTCTTTTTAATTTGGTGCAAACCGCTTCACGCAGATCGAGGAAGCCCGGCACAGGAGTATAGTGGCTCCAGTTATCATGTATGGCTTTTACAGCAGCTTCCTTGATATGCTGTGGTGTGTCGAAATCCGGCTCACCAAGACTAAGATCGATCACATCAATTCCTTTGGCACGGAGTTCACGGCCGAGTTTGGCCATCTTAAGGGTTTCGGGCTCATTGAAACGCTGAAGAAAAGACGATAACTGCATGTCAGTACAATTTGTTCAAATGGGTTTAATAAAAAAGGGGCAGGCAGTCGTTCATTAAAGTGCCCGAAGATACTTGATAAACCAATTCACCGGGTGTACAATGGTAATTGAGGAAAAAATGTGAGTGGCTGCTTCCTGACTTTCGTTCGTTCATAAGCATGGATCATGCGGCCCAGGTTTTTCATAAAGGGCAAACCGATGGTATCGTAATCATAGTTATTATCATTCAGGATGCCGTCGGAGTTACAATAAATAACAGCGCTGAGCAGGAAATCAGTTTTGTTGGCATAATCTGCTATATACGCCCCGTCTATAAGAAAGCCGTAGGCATCTCCCACCTTATTAAAAATACGCAGCGCCGTATCCGGTTTGTTGTTCTCAGCGCCGTAGTAAAGGAACTTGACGTAGGTATCCCAGTAATCCGGTGCTGAATAAACAGGAGAAGCGGATTCTCCCGGCCACATACTCATATATTTCCGCAGAAATGTATAATCATCTGCTGTCAGGTTGAAACGCATTTGCTTTGGCACCGCTTCGGGAAAAAGTATGCTCTTTACAATATTGTGCAGTTCAACGAGGGTAAGACGATTCTTCTTGCTGAAGTCAAACGGTTCATTTACCAATTGACCGCCCCGGTAAAATCCTTTACCGATACGGGTATTCCTGGCTGCATAGAGAAGGCCGCTTGTTTCCGCTGGCTTATCATACACCAGCTTACCGGTACTGTCAACAAAACGCACCGGGTTGGTGCGGCGGTTCTCCTCTTCGGTCAGCACCACTTCCAGCCGGTGGATGATCTGTGCATGCCGGTAGCCCATTTGCTGCAAGGTATTGTTGATATACTCCTGCCCGAGAAATTCATACAGCCGGTTGAAGGCATCATTATCACTTACCAGTAATATCTTCTTTATATAATGGGCAATGGTGGGCCTGCCATCGGCGGAAGAAGGATCATTGTAAACGGCGGTTTGCCTGCTGCCTGCTGTTTCCGTGATCATCGTGGTATTTTTATCCAGCCCTTTAATACGCAGTTCGTTCAGTTTTTGCAAAGCGAGGATAGCCACCGGCAGCTTTACCGTGGATGCAGGATAATAATACATCTCCTCATCCAGGTTGAAAGCATGATCGGCAAAACTCACCTTCCCTTTCTTATCCCGTAATATCTCGGAATACAGTATCTGCACCCGCCAGTCGTTTCGGTTGGCCAGCACACTGTCGAACAGCGGCTTGTTTTTGCGCAGCAGGTTTTCTATAAGTTGGTCTGGTGTTTTATTTTGCGCAGCAGCAGGAAACATGGATAGTATTATGATGAAGAACAAGATAACCGGCCTGTTGGTTTTGGCAGAATTCATGTGATTAAATTACCAAGAAATCCGGTAGATGTCTCAATTCTCCGCCAGTACTGCAGATAACACATGTTTTTACCCAAACCAGCCGGTCAGCCCTGCCCCGGAAAGCCCTGTCTTTAATTATTTGAAAAACAGCGGGGGAAGGCCTGAAAAGCCGGCCCGAACCGCCCCGAAACCCAGTTTCCTTTTCTGACCGAAAACCCTATCTTTGCCGTCCTTTAAAAAACGTCAAAGGCCTACCTGTCGTGTCTGTACACCTCAACGGCCAAAAATTTGTAAATCTGTCATTGTATGCAACTGAAAGGTTTGGTTCGCTTTTTTACCATTCTCCTGATAATCTATTCTCTGTACCAGATGTCCTTTACACTTGTGGTAAAGAGTTTTGAAAAGAAGATGATGGGCAAGGCT
>JAEUVM010000412.1 GCA_016787125.1 Chitinophagaceae bacterium
TTTTGTATGGTGTTGTTGGTTATGGTAGCCGTGGTGGGTGTGGAAGGCAGGTTGATTCCGCTTACCAGCGAACTGCCCGTGGTAAGTCCTGATGTACCGCCCCGCATATTATTTACAGTGGCATTGCCAATGGTATTACCGGTAATAGTTACAGCAGCCGCAGCTCCGGAAATATTTACCCCGGTAATGCTTCCTGCTATTGCTGCAGTAACGCCGGAACTGGTAAGTGCCCCGATGGTGTTATTTTGAATGGTAACGGTTCCTGTGGTGCTGGAGTTGATACCTACCACCAATCCTCCTGTGGTGGTAGAAGTGGCCCTGATATTATCTACGCCCGAAGTGGCGCCAATGGTGTTGCCGCTGATGTTGCCGACATTAAAATTGCCCGCCGTCATATTGATACCGCAAATGATACCGTTGGTGGTGGTGGCTCCGCTGCTGGTGTTCAGGGTAATATTGGCAATGGTATTGCCCTGTATGCTGTTTACGGCAGCGGTAGTGCCTGCGGCTACGTTAATGCCCACGAAGCGGGTGGCAATGGTGCCGGCCATGGCATAGGGTGTACCTCCGGCGCCTGCTGTATTGCCGCCAATAAAATTGCCGGTGATGGTATAGCCGCTGCCGCTGGTGATAACGATGCCATTATGTGTATTGGCCGTGGTGTACGTGCGGGTGGCGGTTTGGTAAAAGCTGTTGCCGTTGATCGTCCAGCCGCTGTTGCCGGTATTGATGTTCATACCGTTGCTGGCGCCGCCGGCATTGAAGTAGTCAAATATTCTATTGTTTGAAATGGTAATACCGCTGTTATCGATAGCTGTGCTGGTACCGAATGAATAAATACCGGCAATCGGCAGGTTGGTACCGGCCGGGCCGATATTACAACTGCTGATGGTGTTGTTATCATTCCCGGTAGTGGTTCCTGTGGCGAAGTATATCACACCAAACCCGCTGGTAAGAGCAGAGCCGGCAGAACCGGTTATGATACAGTTGGTGATGGTATTGTTGCTGGCATCGGCAATAAAGCGGATGGTGGAAGAACCTGACCCTGTATTGGTATTGGAAATTTCCAGGGTATTGCCTCCGGTATTCAATCCATCAATGGTTACGTTACTGGCGCCGTTCAGGTCAACCAGGTGGCCGGCCACATTACCTGAAATGGTACGGGCAGCGCCGCCTGTCGGAGTGATAGTAAATGAAGTATAACTGGCCGCCCCTGAGCCGCTGGCGTTCAGTACTGCACTGGCCGCTTCGGTGGTATTGGCTGAGATACCGATGGTAATGACGCCGGTATGGGTACCGAGATTGACCTGGTCAAAGGCATCCTTTAACGTGAGATAAGAAGCTGCGGGTACGCCGCCGGTGGCAGTCACATCTACCTGGGCGAATGCCGCGGCCGCCATAAAAGAAGCTACAATCAGTGCGCTGATTTTTCTCATATTCAGTTGTTTGGGTTTTTACGTAAAAATCTTTTCCTGCGTCTCTGCTTATCAGCATTGGCCGACAAGAATGATTTGCAAAACTTACAGTACTGCGGACCGGCTCTTTAAAAGCCTTTCAGCAGTTTTTCCGGTAAATAAAAAAGGGGGACGGACGGGCTGAATTTCCAGGATAAAATATCCGATGAAATTAAGCGGCAATGACTGACCTGCAAAATCAAAAAATGCAGGATGTGGATATGTGTAAAAAAAAACGGTCATTTATAAAAAATGACCGGTAAGCGTTTCTGTTGAAAAAAATTATTGTTTCAGTAAACGGATAACTGAACGGGACTCGCCGCTGGTGGCGGTAAGAAAATAAAGACCCGCCGGCAGCCTTTCTGTTTGTACCGGTACAACATTGGTTCCTTCTGCCACAGCAGCCACCCATCTTTTTACAGGTATACCAGCCATGTTCACCATTTCGAATGTTACTGTTCCTTTTGCAGCCATGCTGAGCAGGATGTTCGCCTTATCATGAGCGGGGTTGGGCACCACACCGGTGATGAGCAGGCCCTTGCTTCCGATGATAACGGCCACTGTATTGGAATAACGTGGTGCGGTACTGCCTCGGTTTACCCGGATGCGGTAAAGATTGGTACCGGCAGCAGGAACTATATCTGTAAAACTGTATTGTAATTGTCCGGCGGTTGTTATTACCGTGGCGATGGTTTCAAAGCTGCCATTGCCGGCAGCCCTTTGAATATCGAAGCTGGTAACATTATCTGTTGTATTTACTGCCCAACTGATGCGGGCATTGTTGTTTTGCTTTTGTGCTTTGACTGCGATGAAATAATCGGAGGCAAGAATAACAGTATTCGTAACACCCAATGTGTACGGCGTGGAAGCAGACGGAACAGTGATGCCCGTTCCTGCCACGGTGTAAGGATCAGCCCCGAGAGAGGTAATAGTAGTATTGCCTGGCACGAGATGCCAGGTGGTATAGTCACTTACCAACACCTCCATACTATTAGGTTGCGTGGCGGCGGCATTTATGCATTCAGCAAGGTTATACTGGTAGGTAATATCCACGCCGGGTGTATTGGCGCTGGCGTTGATGTACCAGGTTCTTTGCACCGCATCGGTGGGGATGGCTCCGTTGGGGTCGTTGATACCGTTGGCCACACGGGCGGAGAAAT
>JAEUVM010000421.1 GCA_016787125.1 Chitinophagaceae bacterium
GAAGAAAATAGCCCGGTCAGTTGAAGCTGACGTATTGACCAGTAAAGCATTGCAAACTGCACATGTCGGTATCAGCATATTTGATCCAGCTACAGACAAGTACCTGTACAATTACCAGGGCGATAAATATTTTGTGCCGGCCAGTAATACCAAGATACCGACCTGCTATGCGGCGATGAAGTATTTGGGGGATAGTTTGGTGGGGCTGAAATATAAAGACACTCTTGATTATACCGTAATAAAAGGAACCGGAGATCCGACTTTTTTGCATGCTGATTTTAAGAATCAGGTAGTCTATGAGTTTTTGAATAAAACTGCTAAAAGGAAAATATTAATTAGTCATTCAGGATTCAAAGCGAGGTTGCTTGGAAATGGGTGGGCATGGAATGATTTCAATGAGTCTTACATGGCTGAAAGAAGTTTAATGCCCATTTACGGGAATGTAGCAAAATTTCAGGGGAAACTAAGAAACTTAAAAGCTATCCCAGATGTTTTTGAACAATTTATAGGCGGAATTGATAGTTTTTGTTGTGACGAAAATAAGGGAGAAGATTTTGGAAGGCTTTGGGATTTAAATCGTTTCTATTTTAGGGGTGACCCGAACAAGTATTACAAATTAGAAATACCTTATTACACCCGGCTGTATTCAGGGTTATTATTAGGAGATACGTTGAGGAGTCATGAAGTGAATGATATCAATTATTTGGGTGGATTTGTACTTCTAGCAAGAGGTTTAGAAAATGCAGTAGATTATTCTCCAAACGTCATCCACTCCCAACCCACCGACTCCCTTCTCAAGCCCATGATGCATCGCAGCGACAATTTTTTTGCGGAACAATCCCTGTTGATGGTCAGCAATGAAAAGCTCGGTTATATGAGCGATGAAAAGATCATTGACACCCTGCTCAAAACTGATTTCAAAGATTTGCCGCAAAAACCTAGATGGGCTGATGGCTCCGGCCTCAGCCGGTATAATCTTTTCACCCCGCAGGATTTTGTGGCCATCCTGAATAAGATGAAG
>JAEUVM010000532.1 GCA_016787125.1 Chitinophagaceae bacterium
GACAAAGCCATTGACGTAATGGACGAAGTGGGAGCAAGGGTGCACCTGAAGAATATCAACGTGCCGGAGAATATCGTAGACCTGGAGAAGAAGATAGAAGATGTGAAGAATGAAAAGAATAAAGTGGTGAAGAGCCAGAAATTTGAAGAAGCAGCATCCCTCCGCGATACAGAAAAAAGACTGCAGGAAGAACTGGAGAAAGCAAAGAACCAGTGGGAAGAAGAAAGCAAGCATAAACGCTACCCGATCGGTGAAGAAGATATTGCCGAAGTGGTGAGTATGATGACAGGCATACCTGTAACCAAGATGGTACAGGCTGAAACAGAGAAGCTGCGCAAAATGGCAGAGGATATGAAAGCGATGGTGATCGGGCAGGATGATGCCATTGGCAAAGTGGTGAAAGCCATTCAGCGAAACAGGGTAGGATTAAAAGACCCCAAGAAACCCATTGGTACTTTTATCTTCCTCGGCCCTACCGGTGTGGGTAAAACCGAACTGGCCCGTGCGCTGGCAAGGTATATGTTCGATTCTGAAGATTCACTCATCCGGATAGATATGAGTGAGTACATGGAAAAATTCACCATCAGCAGGCTTATCGGTGCACCTCCCGGATACGTAGGGTATGAAGAGGGCGGACAACTGACGGAAAAAGTACGCCGCAAACCATACAGTGTGATCCTGCTGGATGAAATAGAGAAAGCGCATCCGGATATTTATAATATTCTCCTCCAGGTGCTGGATGACGGCCAGCTTACTGATGGTCTGGGCAGAAAGGTGGATTTCAAGAACACCACTATTATCATGACCTCTAATATAGGTGTTCGTCAGTTGAAGGATTTCGGGGCCGGAGTGGGCTTTACCACTGCCAGCAGGCTGCAGAATGAAGATGAAGCTAATAAAGCTGTGATCGAGAAAGCGTTGAAGAAAACCTTCTCACCAGAATTCCTGAACCGTATAGATGATGTGATCATATTCAATGCACTGACTAAAGACAATATCTTCAGCATTATTGACATCCTGATGAAAGGTGTTACCAAAAGGCTTGCAGGTCTTGGCTTTGGACTGGAACTGAGCGAGGGGGCCAAATCATTCCTTGCAGATAAAGGATATGATGAGCAATTTGGCGCCAGGCCGCTTCACCGGGCCATACAGAAATACCTCGAAGACCCGCTTGCTGAACAGATATTGAATATGAATGTAAATGCCGGCGATGTACTGGTGGCAGAAGTGGACACAGATAATACCAAATTGAATTTCAGTCAGAAGGCCGGTGCAGGCGAGACATCGAAGGCCTGATTCATCAACTAATATAACATTGACAAGGAGTGCTGAATGCACTCCTTTTTTTTGTTGGTGCAAAGCATACTGTTTATTCTCATCTTTTTGGATACTTCAGGTCATATATTCTGGCAAAGTGCTATTGTACCTTTAAAATGTCCGTGAATAGCAGTTGTAATGACCGTCATGCTCGGACAGTTCTTTTACAATATTGCAAATGGAGAACACCAGGAGTAACCTTCCTATGAAAGAGTTCAGATCCGCCTGTGAAAAGCTGCTGAATAAGGTAATCAAGCTAAAAAACAGGTTATGAAAAAGATTTTATCCACCCTTTTCCTGGTACTGGCAGCACTGGGAATTGCTCTGACCGGAAAGACACAATGCGTTGTAACCAATCTCGGCGTTAACCTGAAAAGTTATAACCCGGCCACTTGTCATGTAGTTTTCGACCTTTCATGGGAACAGGAGGTAAACAATGGAAATAAGTATGCGTATGTGCACCTTTGGACCAGCGCCAATTACCATACCCCTGCTGCGAATTGGGCAACCATGTACTCCAACCCGGCCGCTTATCCCAAGGCCGCAGATCTGATCAATGCCCTGGCCACCATCGCTATCTTCGACAATGGAACTGCCACTCCTTTTATTGGCACCAAGTATCCTCCTGATGAATTGTTTGTTATTCCGCTTACGGCCGGACTTTCAGTGGTAAAGACACCGCTTACCGGCGGATTACGGGAGCGGATGACGATCTTTAATATCG
Source organism: Chitinophagaceae bacterium (assembly GCA_016787125.1). GTDB lineage: Bacteria > Bacteroidota > Bacteroidia > Chitinophagales > Chitinophagaceae > JJ008. The sequence goes on from JAEUVM010000532.1 coordinate 2,042, forward strand.
ACCTGGTATTGGGTTCCTGTACAGATGTAATTGCTGTGAAGGGTGACGTTTGGGCCAGCCAGGCTTCTAACGGGAAAAATGTGCACTGTGCTTCACAGGGACTTTCCTTCAACCTCAACAATCCCAGAGTCATTGGTTTTAAAGTGTGCGAACCCAGGAGTGTAACATTCGGTATCACCAATAACGATCCGGCAACTGCCATTAAAGTGTACTACAACCTTTACAAGGATGATGGCGACAACATTTTTGAACCCGGTGTGGGAACACATCTCGACGGAGACCCGATACTCACCAGTGCTGATATTGATATCGCTCCATTGGCCACTTACGCTGTAACGAGGATGAGTTACCCTGGTAATGATTTGCCGGGTGAATCAGGTTCCCTCTGGATCGAAGTGATCACTAAAGTACCTGTATATTCCTTTGCAATGATCAGCGAATTGCTGGATCCGGGCTGTGTTCCGCTTCCTGTACAGCTTACCTCCTTCAGCGCTGAACGCAATGGAGCTACAGTACTGCTGAAGTGGACTACTGCAACTGAAATTAATTGCAAGGGCTTCCGCATAGAACGTAAAACAGGAAACGGCTGGATCACTGCCGGCTTTGTAAACAGTGCGGCATTAAACGGAATGAGTACTGAAAAACTGGATTACCAGTATACCGACCTGAACAATGTGAAGGGACTCAGCCAGTACAGGATCGTACAGGAAGACCTCGATGGCCGCCTTGCATACAGCGAGATCCGTTCTGTGCCTGGTGAAGGTCATAGTAATATGCTGGTATATCCCAATCCAAGCCAGAATGGTACGTTCAATATCGTATTCAGCGGACAGAATACACGCCGAGATATTCTCATACTTGATATGAACGGCCGTTGTATCCGCCAGATAAAAAATAGCAGCGACAATACCGTGGTGCTGCGGAATATTCCGCAAGGGCTGTTCCTGTTAAGGATCATTGACCTGGAGACCCGGGAAATGCTGGTACAAAAGATAATGGTGGGTAAATAACAGGCAAGAAGCCAGGTAAAAATGCCTGAAGCATTATTCAATGCTGAAAGAATAAAACGAGGGTGCCGTTATCCGGCACTCTCTTTTTATATCCACGGATACTACCGGGTTGTTGGCAGCTAAATTGTATTTTTGACGCCCTGATGGCAAAGAAGATTATTATCACCATTGATGGCTGGTCCAGTTGCGGTAAAAGCACATTGGCCAAACAACTCGCAAAAGAGTTGGGATATGTCTATGTGGACAGTGGCGCGATGTACCGGGCCATCACACTTTATTTTTTGCGGAATAATATAGACCTGGAAGAAAAGAAAGAAGTACAGCAGGCGCTGAAAGACATTAATCTAGAGTTTGTATTTAATCCTAAAACAAATGAAAGCGAAATAGTGCTGAATGATGAGAATGTGGAATACCTGGTGAGGGATATGCTGGTGGCAGAAAAGGTAAGTGATGTGGCGGCCATCAGGGAAGTGCGGGAATTTGCCGTAGCCCAGCAGCAGCGGATGGGAAATAAAAAGGGAATTGTAATGGATGGAAGGGATATCGGCACCGTCGTGTTCCCCAAAGCCGAACTGAAGATCTTTATGACAGCGGATAACGCCATACGGGTGCAGCGCCGCTTTAAAGAGTTATATGAGAAAAATCCTAATATAACCATCGAAGAGGTCAAGAATAACCTTGAAATGCGGGATTATATTGATTCTCACCGGGAAGTAAGCCCATTAAGACAGGCAAAAGATGCATTGGTGCTTGATAATACCGCACTTACACCCGCCCAACAACTGAAAAAAGCCCTTGAATGGGCAAAAGCTGAACTCCAGGGGTGAAACAGGTGTAGTAAAAAGATACAACTGCCTCCGGAGGCTTCAAAAGTGTAAAAAAATGCAAAAGGGAAAAAATACCACGTATCAGGTATTGCACCAGTCAGTTATTTGCAATAGCTTTACATTTCGAAACATTTCCAACAGTCCCATCCGAAAGACTCACTGATCCCTACCTGTCGTTAAATTATGATCGAAAGATCAGGCATTGAAGTCATTATGAATTTCACTGCTCCGTATCAGCCCGAGTCCTTCCTATAAATTACCTCAGGATCCATTCTTATCAAACCACCATTCAGTGGATTTAATGCCGTGTGTAAGCCTGC
>JAEUVM010000578.1 GCA_016787125.1 Chitinophagaceae bacterium
TGACCTCATCAGGCGATGCTATGAAAAGGCGGCCGAGACAGGCTCCGCTATTCCGGCCGTACCATCCAGCGACAGTATCCGGCTGCTCGATGAAGAGGGAAGCATGGCCTACGACCGGAATAAGGTGATGCTGATTCAAACACCGCAAACTTTTCACAGCAAAATAATACTGCCGGCTTTCCAGATCGACTATAAGGATAAGTTTACCGATGAGGCCACTGTGGTGGAGGCATACGGGATGAAAGTTTCGCTGGTGGAAGGAGAGGAGACCAACATCAAACTTACCCGCCCGATTGACCTGCTCATCGCAGAGCGCCTGCTCGATGAAAGGACAGCTTAACCTGTTTACTTTTTCAGCCACCTGAGAAAAAAGGGCAGCCTGTTGATCTTCAGCGCCGGGTATTTCTCTTTTGTTGCCCCATAGCTGCTGTAGAATTGTGCCAGTCCCGGAATATCTGATCCTTCAAAGTCAAGAAGCATATTTTTGCCGGCATTGTCTTTAATAAATGCATCAAGCAGTGCATGCGAAGCGCCACTGTCACGGCCGGTCGGATCATTACCCACCAGTATATAATAAGCTCTTTGATGAGAAAAGAAGAAGATGCATGAAGACAGCAAGACACCTGCCGGAGAAAAGATGCCATACGTGGTGGCCATCTCTTTTTCCGCTAAGAATTTATAAAGTCTGCGAAAGCTGTTTACAATTTCTCCGGGTTTGTTGCCCTGTTGTTTCATTTGCTGAACAGCGAGCTGAATCACCTTCTCCACTTCAAATCCTTTTTTCATTACCAGGCCTGCCTGTTCCGCTTTGCGGATATTGCGGCGCAGGTTTTCGCTATAGCCATCACTCAATGTAGCATAAGATTTATCCAGCCGGAGTGTATAGTTGACCCGCTGTGTAATCCCTTCGTACGGCGAGGAAAGATTGTTTCCGCTGTTGAGTGATATTTCAATATAGCGGAACCGTTTTCCGGCTTCACTGATAAAACGGGTAATTGTTTCATTGGTCAATTGCATGCCAAACACGCCCAGTTGCGCCGTAATAAATGGCTGGTAAAGGTAGCGAATGCCAAATTTCCTGTTGTGGGTGAGCGGCATCACTGCTTCATATTCCCCGTACACCAGCGCATCCCAGCCAGCAGCAAATGCATCGAGGTAAAAAGAATAAGCATAGATCAGTCCGTTGGTGGCCCGGCTGATACAGCCATCCCATTTTTCCTTATCAATGTCCTGGTGTGGCAGGTATCGTATGTTGCATGGAAGGGCCATCAGAAATTCAGGTTGCGTTGAATTTTGCGGAAGCTGAAATTAGATATATCAATGGAGAAGGAGATCTTCTTCCAGAACCGGCCTTTCTTATCAATAGTGGACTGGATGTAATCCTTGTACACTTTACTGTACAACAGCGGTATGTAAATGTTTACCGTTTCTTTTAATAAGGGAAGGTGAACACCGGCATCGAAAATAAAATGATCAAGACCGGAATTGGCTTTCCATGCTTCGGCGTAAGTGCCCACATCAAGGAAGAGCTTTAACGGAATTTTTACCGGCAACAAACTCAGCGGGTTGACAGATGAAGGTATCGTGGTGCCAAAGTTCACCGCAACCAGCCAGTTGTCTGTTTTACCCACTTTATCGGCCAGCAGGTCGGTACGGACTTTAAATGCACCATCCCGTACCATTATCTGCTGACTGGCGAATCCTTCAAACTCATTTCTGCCAATAAAGTAATCGCTGTAGGTATAATCTTCATACCCGTTGGCGCCGGTCATATTGAGATGATAACGGTCGGTGGCAAATTGTTTACTGATCGTTTTGGAACTGGTGTAAAAGAATTTACCGGCAAACAACCTTACATC
>JAEUVM010000584.1 GCA_016787125.1 Chitinophagaceae bacterium
GATTTTCCCCAATATGCAGAAGATGCAAAGGCCAATTGCCCGGTGAGCAAAGCACTGAACATGAACATCACGATGGAGGCCAGCCTGGTAAAAAGCTTTAAGGCGGCAGAATAATTTTCAACGTACTTCCTGATTAATTCGGGGCTGTCTCTGACGAATTTCAACACGAAGACATGGGAACAGGGCAATAGTTTTCATACTACTTCTCTCTGTGAATCTCATTTACTCACTTACTCTGTGTTGAAATCTTTCTGCTGAGACAGCCTCTTTTTTATTCAAATATCCAGAGCAGCACGGGTTTGGCCGAGCGGTTGATGATGGGCTTCAGTTTATCGAGGAAGCCGGGAGATACAGTGGGGCAGCCATTGCTCTGGCAGATCTCTTCGCTGGTTTCCGATTCGGCCACACAGCTATGCGAGTGCAGCACCACGGTACGTTCAAAGGCATTGTTGTTGGTGCTGTCGAGCCCGTGCAGTTTGTAGGAGTAGCCCCATTTGCCGGTGTAGGATGCGCCGATCTTATAGCGGCCCAGGGAGGTGCAGCCGCTGCCCACCACATTACTGTAGCGGCGGCCTTCCAGCCAGTATTCAAAGCAGTTGCCATGCGCCACCAGGCCGGAGGCCTCCACCGAATCCTTTACCATATTATATATGTAGAAGCGGCTTTGTCCGCTGGGGAGCGACATATCGATCAGGAAGCAGGTATTGGTATTATAGCCTTTGGCGGCGGTGAATTTTTTGGCGGCTGCCGCTTTCAGCAGCAGCTTATCGGTATTTGTTGTGGCGGGAGGCGCAGTCCTCGAAGCAGCAGCAGGATGAGCAGCTTTGTATTTTTTCCAGGTGCCTGATTGGGTAAACCAGGAGAGGGCCATAAAAGCGATGCAGAGCAGGATGATGTAGCGGATAAATTTCATGTAACAGCCGTTTTGGGAGAATGGGACAACCCGTAAACGAAAATCCACAAGCAGGCGGTAAGAAAAGTTGTTAAGGAAATTGAAAAACTCTGCGCCGGTCAGACGGTCTCCGTCTGACCGGGAACCCAACCCCCTCACGTTCCAGCGGAAGATCTCGTTGGTAATAGCATCGCCGGTTTTATGCTTCGTGGTCTTTTAGCCAATCGTCAAAGTCGGCCCTGGTTACCTTTTGACCATACGCCCAATTGTTGTCAAAGTATATTCCGTCAATCTTAGCATTGGCGAATTGTGCACTTTCTACAGCCAGGTTTTCGAAGTGGGCATTCGTTAAATCAGCGTCTCTGAAATCACAGGTCTTGATATTACCATTAATGAATTTGGCATTTTGTAAGTTGGCTCTTCTGAAACTGGAGTAAAGGAAACAATTCTCAAAAACAGCGTCATGCAGATCCTGGTCGTCAAAACACTCATTATTCAGGTCAAGGTTCGTAAAGTAACGCTGCCCGTTCCGGTATTGTTCCAAAATGCTATGGGCAAGGTTTGTCTTATTCATAATGTTGGTACTGCGGTTGGGATTTATTTCCCGCCTGCTGTTGAAGCAAAACGGAATCTTGCCTGCAATGGCTTTTTGTCAACGAAACGGTTCTGCTTCTGATTTGCTGAATATCTCTTGCCAGTACTTTTTTGTGGCAATAGCAACATAGTGTCTGCCAGAGACAATGAAATGGATAAGCAGCCACAATAAAAATATGGGTTGTCCGTAAAATACAGGAATCTGTGAGTCTTCATTTTTGCCAAATGTCAGGATGGTTGTTGTTACAGCGGGGCTATAAGAAAGCAAACTCACCAGTCCCAATAGCAAAGTCAGGCCCGATACAAGCACACCAACTTTATGCCGCAACCGGAATGCAATGAAAATTATTGGCAGGAAACAAAGTCCAACGATATGTTTCCATTGGAAGACATATTCGGTCGTCATTATGGTCCATACCAGGATGATAGCCGAAATTGTGAGGATGATAAGCGGAACGAAGTCAGAAAGATTTTTGATTTGATTCTTTGTCATAGGTTGTCTCGCTCAAAGGTAGTTATTGAGCTGTTTATGCAATTCTATTCCGAAGGCCTATTTTGAAGGCGTTTTATTGCTTATTAAGGCCTTCAATCAACTTAGGTTCAGTTACTCGTCCTCTGGTGATGTAAGGCCGAATGTTATGTGCATTATGTCGTGCTGCACCGCTCTGACCGCTTCCCCTAAACGACTCCGCACCATCAACCTCCGGTCTGACCGATACCTAGGAAACCACCCGCAGTTTTTCTTACTTCCACCACCTGGCTTTTTCCACCAGTAATGCCTTCCTGGCTTTGGCTGGGTCTGTACTATTGCAATCTGCAAAAGTCTGCCAGCCGGATTTTAAGAATTTACGATTAATGACAACATCACCAACCCCGCTATCTAACTCTTTGCTGTCAGGAATTCTAAAATCGCCCCAATTACATTTTTTCGATTTTTTTGTTTTGTAGCTGGTCCAGGTTGCCACACATTGGTTATTAGAATAGTTGTCTGCAATCAGCACTATAGCGTCATAATGAATTTGATTCTTTTTATCAATGCAAAATTGAGTTTTCAATTTCCCTTGAATAAATCCACTTGAATTTTGTAAAGAATCCTCATACAATACAACCTGGCATTCTGT
>JAEUVM010000591.1 GCA_016787125.1 Chitinophagaceae bacterium
GAGACGGCGGAATAACGGATGGCAAAGTGCCAGGTGTTTCATTCGGCGTTTGTGCCCTGCTGCATAAAGCAGCCATTAACATCAACGGTACAAATACTCTTTTCATAATAGTATATTATTATTCCTCTTAAAATCTGTTTCAACCAATTATTACTTCTTCCATTAAATAGTTTTTCAATACCCAATAATGTCTTCACCAACTAAAGGCCGGTCAACTGTCAGCAAACAGCGGTCAATTGACAATTGTGAATAGCCAGCCTCGTGATTTCCAGACACCCGACACCCCACACCCGTCACCCGATCTAAAACCCATACCCCAACCGAAACACCACCGCCTGTGTCCTTGGCACCTGCTCATAACTCAGAAAATCCCAGAGCAACTGCACCTTCGTCTTCTTGAAGAACTTACTCTTCACCGATACCACCTTACTTAATCCAATCAACCCGGAGGAACGCCACTCCTTTCCCCTCTCCCCCTGGAGAGGGGGCAGGGGTGAGGTTGGTCTGTAATTCCGCTCATACCCACCACTCATCCAAAAACTTCCCTTCAGCTTCCAGTCCATAAAACTTCTTATGCCCATTCCCTGGTGACTGATCCGGATATTATTCCACCCACTGCCCCAGCCCAGTTTGTAACTCGCACCCACACCGATCACACTCTTGTCATTCAGTTTATACCCCACACTCAGCCCCAGGTCACTCGTCACCGGGAAGTACGCCGTCGCCTTCTGCGACTGCACATTCGCACTGTACTCCAGCCGCTGGAGAAATGTTTTTGATTTCTGATTGTTGGGTCTGAAGCCCCCTCCTTCGGAGGGGGTTTGGGGGAGGTCGGGATTGAGGCGTTTCTTCAACTCATTCAACTGCGCCTGCGCCGCCTGCATATTCTGCTGAAACTGCTGCATCGCATTCGGTCCGCCCGCCGAGAGTTGCTGCTGTATCAGCCCGCTCACCTGCGCTCTTGTCTGCAAGCCGGCCAGGCTGGCCACGTTTCCCCCCTGCGATGAGTTTTGGGGGAGGTTAAACAAAGAAGCCAGCATACTGTTCCTCCGCATAAAATCATCAAAACCCGGCAGCTTCTGCAGCAGCTTCAGCGCCAATTCCTCCGCCTTCTTCGGATCACTGAACAGTTCTTTGTAGTTGGCTATTGTTTGTACATAGTAATAGCTCTCCTTCGATATCTTCTTTATATACTTATTATTACTCAGATACTTCACCGCCTGCTCCATCAGTTCCTTCTTCCTTTCCTTAATAAACTGCTCCACCGCCTCCGTCTGCCGCACCTGCTCATTCAGCCGCACTGTTTGCTCTCTGGCCAAAGAAAGCTTCGATACTGAAGATTGTTTCGAACTGTCACGATCAAACCTTAAACCATTAAACCTTAAACCTTGAACCGTATCACCCGTATTACTTATATACCCTATATACTTATTATACTTATCATCGAGGTACTTCAACGACGTCGTTACCTTATCCCTGTACGCATCATACTTCCCCCGGTAATCATCTGCTGCTGCCTTCCCCTGTTTATATTTTTCCAGTAATGCTGCAAACGTCAGTTGCCCGTTGCCAAACAACCGCTGCGCCGTCTCCGGACTCGTCTTTTCCAATATGCTTTTGATCTTGCCTTCCCAGCGGGCCAGTTTCTCCAGTGTCTTTTCTGTTTTACCTGTCAGTCCTGAATAGTACAGGTCTGCTTTGGAAGAAATAGTAGTGAGGTATTTTTCGGGCAATGAAGCAGCAGGGGTATTGCCCCGTGCCGCAGATGTATCTGTTTGCTGCGCAAACACCATTGCACAGCAAAACAGACAAATAATCATGGCTATACTTCTCAATAACATCTGGTTCGGTTTACACGTTTCAACAGTACATTACTGCTGTATCAAAAATCAGATCCTTTATATTCAAATCATCTCGTTTCAGTTCTTCCGTATCCGTTGCCACTTCATTCTCCGGTAAGCCCCTCTCTTTGGGAGAGGGGTTTGGGGTGAGGTCAGGCCTCAAATCTCCATCCCCCTTCCCACATAACCCGGTGAAAAAAACATTTAAAAAACGTTTTTTTCTGAAACACTTTGGCACACCCGCTTCTCTGCTCATCAGTAGCAACGCCACCAATAACGGAGTCCATCCCTCCCCCCAGGGGAGCCTGCCTGCCGGTAGGCAGGGTTAGGAGGGGCTTCCTCAATCTTTTTTCATGCTCAAATGGAAATCGTCCTTAAGAAAGTAGTGTGTTTATGGCAGACGATGGTAATACCTCAAAATAACGTAATAGTTTCCAATTACCGCATACCATATTTATGGTATTTTTTCAACAAGGTCTTTTTCAACCTGCCGCTTACTTGTATTAACTGGTAACCGGGCAAAAAGGGTTGGGTAAAAAGTAAAAAATATTTCAAAAAAAAGGAACCCATCGATATCTATTGAAATTCTCCAAATATTCAATCGCCGGGGTAACCCCGTACTGACCCCGTACTAACCCCGTACTAACCCCGTACTGACCCCGTACTAACCCCGTACCAGCCCGTATGGTCCGTATACCCCAAACGCTAAAAAACGAGAAGAATCGAGAAGAATCGAGAAGAAACGTGAAATATCGAAAAGAAACGAAAAGAATCGAGAAGAAACGTGAAATATCGAAAAGAAACTGAAAAAAACGAAAAGAATCGAGAAGAAACGAAAAGAAACAGAAAACCACCACTTCTCACCAACCCTATATTTGTGGCTGGTGTGGAGACTGGGGAATGGGCAATTGGAAATGCATAACTGTTACCGGGAAACCGCTCCGGACTTTAAAGGAATAATTAAAAATCAATAATCCGGGAAAAAGGGGTCTCGCAAAGGCAGAAAGAAATTTCTCGCTAAGCCACAACGGCGCAAAGCAAAGCGATTCTCCAAACCCACAGCCGGTCAACCATCAACGGTCAACGGTCAACATATTTCATCCTTCGAACGCCCGAGACCCGGCACCCGACTACAAATCCCCCAGCTGCGGCCTCACCACAATATCTTCCACACAGGCGCCGGGTGATAATTGTGCAGCGGCATATACCAGTTGTGCAATATCCTCCGCCTCAATGATGCGGTGGGCACTGTTGTCAAAATCGCCCCAGGAATCGGTAAGCACCGCACCGGGAAATACAGCCGTCACCTTAATATTGAAAGGCTTCATTTCCTCCCGCAGGTTTTTGCTGAAGCCATGCAGGGCATACTTGCTGATGCTGTACGATCCGCCATTGGCATAGGCTTTCAGCGCTGCGATGGAACAGATGTTGAACAGGTGGCCCGACTTCCGTTCGATCATCGGAGGCAGTATCGCACGGGTAAAATTATAAGCACTGAACAGGTTGATGGCAAGTTGCTCCTCCAGCAGGCCCTCCCGCTCATTATAGATACTGCCCGGCTCAAAAGCGCCGGCATTATTGATCACCACATCGGGCACTGCCTCTGAAAGACACCAGGCAGCTAAACCAGCAGCGCCTTGTTTTGTGGAGAGGTCAAAAGGTTTGGCCTTAACCGTAACAGCCGGATAGCGGGTTTGCAATTCTTCCATCGTTTTGTACAAAGCCACTTCGCCACGGCTGCACAAAAAAAGATCATGACCATTGGCTGCAAAAATGGAGGCGATAGCTTTACCAATACCTTTGGATGCACCCGTAACGACGACTTTCATGGAAAAGGGAATTTGTATTGAGGAATTACAGTTTCTTTGCAAATCTACAAACAGAAATGAAGTACAAACACCTTTTCTTCGACCTCGATCATACCCTGTGGGACTTTGAAGCCAACAGCCGGCAAACACTGGAAGAATTGTATCAATCACTGAAACTGCAAGATGCCGGGGTGGATGATTTTGACCTTTTTCATAAAAACTACCTTGCTCATAATGATAAGCTGTGGGAACGTTACCGCAATGGCTTTATCAAAGTAGATGAACTGCGCTGGAAAAGAATGTGGCTCACCCTGCTCGATTTTAAAATTGCAAATGAACCGCTGGCCAGGGAAATGGGAGTACTTTTTCTCGACCTGCTCCCCACCCGTAAGCTGCTGTTTCCGCACACAACAGAGATACTGGATTACCTGACGGACAAACAATACCAGCTTCACCTTATCACCAACGGTTTTGAGAAAACACAACACAGTAAGCTCAAAAGCTCAGGGCTGGATAAATACTTTATCGAAGTGGTGACTTCCGAAGGCAGCAACAGCCTTAAACCCAAAAAGGAAATCTTCGACTATGCTTTTCTGAAAACGGGTGCACAGCCAGAAGAAAGCATCATGATCGGCGATACGATGGATGTGGATATTCTCGGGGCTATGAATGCGGGGATAGACCAGGTACATGTAAATCACCTGACGGTGGAAGTAGAGATGATCAATGGCAATAAACCAACCTATACTGTATTCTCGCTGAAAGAGCTCGAGAATGTATTTTAGTCTTTAGACCCCCTCATAAATTTTCTCATGTCGAAGTAATAAAGGATCTGTACTTTTTCATTACCTCCTCATGTGGTTTTCCCTTCCCTTCGCTTAGTTGCTTTTCAGCCCGTAAGATTCCTTTTTTCACTTCAGGGGGTAAATCTTTCCACCAATCATCTTCCCTGTCTGCCTCCAGTAATGAGTACACCATTTTAACAACATGATCATCTGCCTCGTCAATATATTTCTTAGCTTTTTTACGCATCTCCGCTGTTCGCATAGAAATTAATTCATTTCAGTTATAGTCCAAATCGTCTACCACGTAGCTATCACCGTCACCCCGCCTTGCGGTTTGTCGCCGATCTTTACATTGATCTTTGCATCAAGGGGCAGCAGCAGATCCACCCGTGAGCCCAGTTTGATAAAACCCATTTCATCGCCCTGGTTTACCAGCTGGCCGGGCCGCAGGTAATTGCAAATGCGCTTGGCCAGTGCACCGGCTATTTGTTTTACCAGTATTTCCTTTCCATCTTTCCGGTACACCACGCTGTGCCGCTCATTCTCTGTGGACGATTTAGGATGCCAGGCCACCAGGTATTTGCCTTTATGATACTCACTGTACACCACTTCGCCGGTTACCGGGTTTCGGTTCACATGCACGTTCAGCGGGCTCATAAAGATAGATACCTGCATACGGCGGTCAGTAAAGTATTCATCGGCCTGCACTTCTTCTATCACCACCACTTTGCCATCGGCCGGCGCTACGATTGCATTGTCTGAAATGGTAAGCGTTCTTTTGGGTATCCTGAAAAATGAAATAAGAAAAAGCAGCAGCCCGAGTGTAAGGATGAATATCACCCAGCTGAGCATGGGTGCGGAATAGCTGAGAAAATAAAACGACAGGATATTGATTATGCCAAAAATGATCGTGGCGATCGCTATTGTTTTGAATCCTTCTTTATGAATGGTCATGCGGGTGATTTCGGAGACGAAAATATGTAATTGTGAGATAAATAGGCTGCCGGGTGCTGAATGCGCTTACATCATCACTAACCTGAGAAACAGCCACACAAAAGGTATGGCCAGCAACAGGGAATCGAAACGGTCTAGAAATCCGCCGTGCCCCGGCATGATAGATCCGCTGTCCTTTACACCGGCCAGTCTTTTCAATTTGGATTCCAGCAGGTCGCCCGTTGTGCCAAATATGGCGCTGATGGCAGCAATAACCATGATTATTTTATAATCAAAATCAAGCAGCCAGGCCAGCAGGCCCGTTACCCCAACGGCCAATACCACACCGCCAATAGTGCCTTCCCATGTTTTTTTGGGAGAGATAGATGATAAAGGCGTCCTCCCGATCATTGAACCGACAATATAGGCCATCGTATCATTGATCCACAAAGCGGCAATAACAGCACAAGGCGCCACCACATAGTGCCAGGCAGGCGGCGTAGTGTATGTCTTGCTTAATTCAGCTATAAAAAATTCCTGCCTGAGGTCCATCAGCAAACCGAAGCTGAGTGAAATATACAGCAGGCCAAAAAAGGAGTGTGCAATATTTTTCAGCCGGATATTACTGGTAAATAACAACTCAGTTATGGGTAAAAGAAAAACAATGGGCAATCCAAGCCACCAGCCGATCTCATGCAGCCGAATGCCAAACAATACATACTGATCGCCGGTAAACCAAAGCAACAGGCACCAGCCGGCTACCATAACGCCATAGCGATGAAAAGGTGTTATCTCTTTATACCCGGGATCAATAAGACCAACCAGTTTCTGGTATTCAAACCAGCAGCCAAAATGTATAATGCTGAACAATACAAAAAAGCTCCAGTGATTCCACAGCAGTCCCGCCAGCATCACCGCCACAAAGACCAGGGCGGTCAGCGTTCTTGTTTTAAATGTTTGGGTATTAAATGTCATGCCGGTTAAATGGATTATCGGGTACAGCATCCGGCGCATATACTTCTTCATACCGGGTGGTGTTGTTTTTCACCATCCAGCGGATAGCGAGGAAAACCAGTGCCGCACTGACAGCGCCGGCCATGGCCAGTGCATTCAGGCTTACACCTGTATCATCATTGATCATTTCAGGCTTCAGGTATACAAGAATGAGCATCAACGCATCGTATACAAAATGCGCAATGATCGCCACCCACAGACTGCCACTGTACCAATACATGATACCGAGAAACACACCCAATGCAAACCTGGGCAGGAAACCATAAAACTGCATGTGCAACGCCGAAAAAAGAATAGCTGAAACAACGATACCCGCCATGGGGCTTTTAAACATCTTTATTAACAGCCGTTGCCCGATACCTCGAAACAACAGCTCTTCACCCACCGCTGCAAGAGCGGCAATACATACAATGTTTATCAGCAGGTCTTTGATCGTATGTCTCGACAACAGTGCCTCAATGGCTCTACCCGCATCCTTTTCTGCTTTTCCAAACCAGGCCGGAAGTGTTACCCTTGCATTTAATTCACCAAGCAGGGTGATGAGCGGAAGCGATACGATCATCACGGCCACACCTGCCAGGAGATAACCGGCATTGGCAGGCATTTTAAAACCAAGATACTGCGGTGTATTGGTGCTGAACAGGCGGGCACATAAAAACACCGGTATCACAAACAGGCCGATGAACTGTATCACCTGCATTCCCCTCAGTACAAATATTATTTCTGGCTTGCTGTAATCCCATTTATCCATTTCCCCCAGTTCGGTCAGCGACATGCCTGAAGTCTTCGACAGCACCATAAGTCCAGCCAAACTCACCACGAACACACTTACGAGGCACACACTTATCAGCACCAGGAACTGGCTCCAGGCTGGTCTCGTTCTTAATAGTCCTTTCATTAGTAAACTACCCGATTTGATTGTAAATTTGCTGCTTGCACTCTTTCGCCAAAGCGTAAGAGTGATATGGAAATGGTAAAGATAGGCAACATAGCACTACCTGATACAGCCTTGCTGCTGGCCCCGATGGAGGATGTAAGTGATCCGCCATTCAGGGCTGTATGTAAGGACAACGGCGCCGACCTGATGTACACCGAGTTCATCTCCTCCGAAGGTTTGATAAGGGATGCTATCAAAAGCCGTAAGAAGCTTGACATATTTGAGTATGAACGGCCCGTAGGCATTCAGATATTCGGTGGCGATGAAGAAAGCCTTGCCCTTGCGGCCAAGATCGTGGAGGTAACCAACCCCGACCTGCTCGATATCAACTTCGGATGCCCCGTAAAGAAAGTAGCGCTGAAAGGTGCCGGTGCCGGCGTATTGAAAGATATTGACCTGATGGTACGCCTTACCTCGGCCGTGGAAAAATCAACCAGCCTGCCCGTAACAGTTAAAACAAGATTGGGCTGGGATGATAAAACAAAGAACATTGAAGAAGTGGCCGAACGCCTGCAGGATGTGGGTATAAAAGCCCTCGCCATACATGGCCGCACCCGCACACAGATGTATAAGGGTGAGGCAGACTGGACACTCATCGGCAAAGTGAAGAATAATCCACGCATCACCATTCCTATATTCGGCAATGGTGATATTGACTCACCGGAAAAAGCGCTGGAGTACAAAAACCGCTACGGGGTGGATGGCATCATGATCGGCCGTGCCGCTATTGGCTATCCTTGGATATTCAACGAGATCAAACATTATTTCAACACAGGTGAGCACCTGCCACCACCTTCTATTGATGACAGGCTGGTGGTATGCCGCAAGCATTTACAAAAATCGGTGGAGTGGAAAGGTCCTGTAGTGGGCATCAATGAAATGCGCCGTCATTATGCCAATTATTTAAAAGGGCTTCCCAACATCAAAGAATACAGGAATAAATTAGTAACGCTGAAAACAGAGGCGGAGATCAACGAAGTGTTTGATGATATTGCCCGTCACTATGCCGGCTACCAGTTTGAGAAAATACCCATTGAACTGGTAAACTACCACGAGAAATGCCCTATTAACTAAGCCCAGTAATCTTTCATCAG
>JAEUVM010000619.1 GCA_016787125.1 Chitinophagaceae bacterium
CGATGTGAACGGACAAACTGGCCTTTATCCAGCGACTGTTCAAAATGATTCATGGTCTTATTCTTCAGAAAGTATCCTTCGGCCGTGTGGATCTTTACATAATCATCTGCCGCTTCCAGGTAAAACACATCATGTACGGGGATGATCTTGATCTTGCTGCCATTCTTTACCACGATACGCTGGCTTTGTGAAGGAGAGAAGGAGGCAGACTCCACCAGCTCCTGTGTGGCCTTTTCATTTTGTGATGATTTTTGTTCTGCCCACTTGGCCAGCGCTTTGTCAAAACGGTCCTGGTTAAAAGGTTTCAGCAGGTAATCAACTGCATGCGATTCAAAAGCTTTTATGGCAAATTCATCAAACGCAGTGGTGAAGATGACGGCCGGGGGCTGTTCGATCAGTTCCAGCATTTCGAACCCGGTGATCTTAGGCATTTGTATGTCAAGAAATACCAGGTCGGGCTGGTGCTGCTGGATAGCTTTTACACCTTCAAAACCGTCGCCACATTCCTGTACCACTTCCAGGTGCGGATGTTTTTGCAAAAATTCTCTCACTATGCTTCTTGCCAGGGGCTCATCGTCAATAATAATTACTTTACTCATGTTATGTTGTTTGCGGAATTTTTACAATGGTGATAAAGGTATTTCCTTTTGCATCAGTACTGAGCAGGTCGGTACGTGCAAAAAGCAGGTAGAGGCGGCGCTGCACTGATTTCAATCCAAAGCCGGTTCCCTGCCGCGGCGATGAAGTTTCAGGATCGAAAGGGTTCATCACTTTTATTACCAGGTTGGTATCGTCTTTACCGGCAAAGAGCCGGATGACGGTCTCCCCGGTGGTATCATAAAGGCCGAATTTGATCGCATTTTCCATGATGGGTTGCAGCAGTAAGGCGGGCAGTTTCATTGGCAGCACATTTTCATCCACTTCAACGGAAGTGGTGAGGCGGTTGCCAAAGCGTACTTTTTCAATATCAAGGTACAGTTGCAGGTATTGCAGTTCTTCCTGCAGCGTTACCCATTGTGTTTCTTCTTTTTTGATGGTGCCCCGGAGAAAGTCGGATAGTTGCTGTACCATCTTCCTGGCTTCTTCCGGGCGGCTGCCGATCAGGGCATTGATAGAGTTGAGGCTGTTGAAAAGGAAGTGCGGTTGCAGTTGCTGCCGCAATTTGAACAATTCAGCATCTCTTGCCAGCTTTTCGGCATCGGTTTTCCGTTCATCTTTTTCTTTTTGCTCCTGCTGGTTGTACCATAGTATGCTGATCATGGTAACACAGCCCAGCAGCAGGAATGCGATGCTGAACCGGATAGAAAGTGAGCGGTGCAGCAGATCATGGTATCCTTCCACATCATTGAGCAGCAGGCCCAGCAACCAGCGTATCAGCAGCAGCCAGATGATGGTAAGAAAGAGGCAGATCGAGAATACATTGATGTATTGTTGCCCTTTTGGAAGGTAATAGCGAAGTGTGTTCATTACCAGCAGGCAGGCCAGCAGCAGCAGCACATTGCTCAGGCTGCTGTCGATGATTGCAGTTTTCCAGGGCAGGCCAAAGAAATGTAATACCATCACCTGGTCGGCAAGCATCAGCAGCCAGCAGATGAGGAAGATGATCCTGAAACGCAGTGTGGACAGTGGTGAGCGGGCCATGGTGTTGTTTATGCGAGATTCAGTAATTCAAGGGTGTTACCAAAGCGGATCTGTTCAGCTTTCCGGTGTACTACATTTATATAGTGGTCTGCATTTTCCTCTTCCACGATGCGGGAATAAAGTTCGGCGCCGTCGATCAGTTCGTTCAGCTGGTATAGTTCACTCACACTGATGTATTGCCATTGCACCAGTTGCTGGCTGCGGTTGAAAAACATTTCTTCCTCACGGCCGCCCAGTAACTGTGCTTTGTGAAAAGCTTCTTCTTTACTGCCGGCTGCCACCAGGCGAAGCTGTTCATCAAACTGTGGTGTATGATCACCATCTCCGCAAATGATGCGGAAAACCATTTTTGCAAGATACCAGTTCATCATCAGTAGGTTGGTTTGGTTGGTAAATGGTTGATTGGGTTAATGGGTTATTGGTTTAATTGGATATTGGGTTATTGGGATGCGGGAGCGTTTTTGAAACATTCAATAGCTTTTAATATCAATACCGCCAAAGATGATGGTGCCTTTCAGCAACAATACTTTGGGAGGCATTTCGGAAGGAGGTAATACAGAACGTTTGTCTTCCAGTCCGCCGAAGATGGTTACCACTTCTGATTTCACTTCCCAGTTGGCCGGTACGATCAGTTTGGTGCCGCCGAAAACGGTGGTTACCTCCAGTTCTGCTTTATCCCTGAAGTCGGCCTGTAAAAGATTCAGTTCAGTGCCGCCGAAAATGTTCACAATATCGCCGCCTTTAAAATCTTTGGAGAGGATGTTTCGTTTGGCGCCACCGAAGATGGAAGTGGCATCCACAAAATCATCATGGCTCCAGCTTTCCCTGTCGTCCATGAAAGAGTCGCCTGAAGAAGATTCGGGTGCATTTTTCTTATCAGCGTTACCGCTCACCGGGGGAAAGCATCTTCTTTTTGGCCGCAGGATCAGAAACAGGCCGAGAAGTAT
Organism: Chitinophagaceae bacterium; assembly: GCA_016787125.1. Taxonomy (GTDB): domain Bacteria; phylum Bacteroidota; class Bacteroidia; order Chitinophagales; family Chitinophagaceae; genus JJ008. Next base: position 2,589 of record JAEUVM010000619.1, read on the forward strand.
AAACAGTATGGGCCAGATATACCGGCGGATAACCAGCTCGGGATAAAGGTCACGCAACAGGAAACCAGTGCCGAGTAAAATGAGAACAAGCCAGGCGCCGCCGCGGAAGCGGTGTTTGAGTCCGCTGAAAATACCGAGGGCAATAAGAAAGGTTTGCCAGCTGAAAAGAAGGGGAGGCAGGTCAGGTACCGCCACCCTGATGAATGCAGCTACACCAATGAGAAGTATGAAAACACCCGTCCAGATATGGCCGTTACCACGCCTGCGGCTGCCATCGGCTTCCCAATGGCCGGCCCATTCACCCCAGCGTTTTCTTCTTTCCTCCCTGCGCATTTCCCGCCAGATCTTGTTATTATCCATCTGTTCTGAATTTTAGCCAAAGCTATGCGGATATGGGTGCTATGTCAAGCGGCAATGGGTACTATGCGGCCCGGTATCGGTGAGTGACGGAAAGAAGGGGGTGAATCCGGACAGGGCCGGGTGATTAGCTTTTATAAATCAGCACCAAAGCTCCAAAAGCTGATTTATCCGCACCAGCACCGGTTGAATTTCATCCGGGTATTTTATCCATATAACCTTCAGGACAATTTTACCGGGTGATTATCTGTCATGTATCAGTTATTTACCACCACACCGGATGATACGGGGCCGACTATAGTACATTGGTTGGCCGTGATGGGTGCAGTGCCATCTGAATTATATAATGCCCAGGTGGCAGCGATTACTTTGGAATCTTCCAGGGTTAATTGTGCGTTGACTGCCGTGGTTATACCAAAGTTTTGTGCGCCGCCGTTGCATTGTATGGCAACGAGGTTGAGGAGCATGGTAATGCCGCTCATGCCAAATAATTCGATACCTGTACAGGTGGTTTGAGCATCGCCGGTTACGTTGATGATACTCTGGCTTACGATCACTTTTCCGGCATAAGACCCGGTATTGTTGGTAATACCACGGGCATTATCGCCATTGGCGCCGGCGCCCACATTCATGGTCACACCACTGATATGAAAACTGCCGCTGCCGCATATTTTAATGGCAACAGGCCAGCTGCCCCAGCCTGCACCCGGAGCATTGATGGTGAGTTCGCTGATGCCCCCGCCGGATGCAGAATTGACTACTCCGTTGAAAGGGCTGCTTTGCGGAGGCGCCGTGATGATGGTGACATCCTGGCCGGAACCAATAACGTATACATAATCTTTCAT
>JAEUVM010000654.1 GCA_016787125.1 Chitinophagaceae bacterium
GCTCCTTTAATTCCCGGCGGGATACCCGGTTGTGCAGTTGTGCCATGTGTTGAATTTTAATCCTGGGCTTACAGAATCCCAATTGCAGGTTGGGCAAAATTCTAAAGCGGGGCAAAGATAAAGAGTAATAATGGGAAACTCTGTTTCTCTGTTTGATTCTCTTAGTATTGTATTTGCAAAGCACTGGGCTAAGAGGTGAAAAAAGTAAAAGGAGATAAAGAGTAATAATGGGAAACTCCTCTTTCCCTCTTTCCCTCTTTTCACTCCGGGCGAGGGGAAAGAATATTGTCTCTTTCTGGTGCTCCTTGTGGCTTTGCATGTACGATATAATGCAGGAGATGCTGGTAATGAACTGCCGGGGATATTGCTGCGAGATCACTCTTCTGTTTGATAACCGTAAGGCGTCTCTCTGATATACATCGCAACCGCTTCAGAAGGAGATCACATCTCTGTTGAACATAGGTAACTCCTATGTTTGAGATAACATTCAACCGCTTAAAACATACAATGCAACCGCTTCAGAGGGAGATCACTGCTATGTTTGAGATACCCCTCAACCGCTTCAAACATACCTCGCAACCGCTCTAAACATACCATGCAACCGCCTCAAACATACCATGCAACCGCCTCAAACATACCCTTCAACCGCTTCAAACATACCCCTCAACCGCTTCAAACATACCCTTCAACCGCTTCAAACATACCCTTCAACCGCTTCAAACATACCCTTCAACCGCTTCAAACATACCCCTCAACCGCTTCAAACATACCTCGCAACCGCTCTAAACATACAATGCAACCGCTCAAAACATACAATGCAACCGCTTAAAACATAGAATGCAACCGCTTCAGAAGCGGTTGTAAACGGCTAAAAATGAAGGATTAAGCAAAAAATGACAGAAAATTGGCTGGTGTGGGCGGGAAGGCTCAGTTTTTCCGCCTTTCAGGCTTGCGATTGCCGGAGTAAGCCCTTGTTAGGGCCTCCCTGAAAACTGTCTTCCTTACTTTTTTCAGGTCAATGAAGGTAGCCCCTGCCCGGCCCCATCCACCGGGCACCGGGTAAATGATGGCCGGGGCCGTATCACAGAAAACAGACTGATCAACGGCTGAGAGTTTCACCATCAGCAACTGTTTATCCTCATCCAGTGTGGCAAATATTTTCTTGCCGGCCCAATAAGCAGTTTTATGAAAATGCGGTTTGGCTTCTGTACCGGGGAATGAAAGCGCCAGCGAATGAACTTCGGCAGTGGTAACCATGCCTCCTTTTTGTAAATATAAATTCTAAATTGCGGTATGACAAAAACCCGTCTCGAAGCATTCAGCGATGCCGTGATCGCTATCATCATCACTATTATGGTGCTGGAACTGAAAGTGCCGCATGAGGGTGGCTGGGAAGCGCTGAAACCATTGTGGCCCATTTTTACCAGCTATGCTCTCAGTTTTATCAACCTCGGTATTTATTGGGGCAATCATCATCACCTGGTTCATACGATCAAAGAAGTACGCGGTGGCATACTTTGGGCCAACCTGCACCTGCTGTTCTGGCTGTCGCTCGTCCCCTTCGGTACCGCCTGGATGGGCGAAAGCCATTTTGAAAAAACAACCGTGGCCGCCTATGCCCTGCTGGCTTGTCTCTGTGGTGTGTCCTATTATATATTACTGCTGGTGATCAAAAAGTGCAACCCGCACAATCATGCCCTGCAGCAGGTACTGCACAAACAAAGCCGGAAAGGAATGTTATCCTGCATTCTGTATACACTGGCCATACCTGCT
>JAEUVM010000661.1 GCA_016787125.1 Chitinophagaceae bacterium
AAACTTTGCCGCTTATTACGCTTACATCCGATATTGGCAGTCCCGACTTTCTGGTCGGCGCTGTAAAAGCGCAACTGCTGCAGGTTAGTGCCGATTTTACCATTGTTGACATCTCTCACAACATCGCTCCTTTCAATTATCCGCAGGCTGCCTATGTATGCCGCAGCGCTATCCGTCATTTTCCCGGGTTTACGTTTCATATTATACTGGTCAACCTGTTTGAGAAAAAACCGGAGCAATTACTGCTGGCCTTTCACAACAATCAATACATCCTTTGTGCCGACAATGGCCTGCTCACCATGATACTGGAAGAAGAACCGGAGATGGTGATCGGTCTTCCGCTTGATAAGGCCGATGTAAAAAACACCACCTATCTTACCCGTGTGATGGCAGAAGCTGTTAATAAACTGGTGAACGGTGAAAGCATCAAGAATGTGGGTATCCCGGATGTGAAGTATGTGGAAAAGCGCCACCTGCGTCCTTTATTGGAATCCAACTCCATTGAAGGACAGATCATATTTATTGACAGTTTTGAGAATGTGATCGTGAACATCACCCATGAGCAGTTTGAGGAACAACGCAAGGGACGCAGTTTCCGTATCGTCTTCAAACGGGATGAAGTGATAGACCGTATCAGCGAAAGCTATGCGGATGTGGCCGAAGGCGAAAAACTGGCCCTTTTCAACAGCGCCGGTTATCTCGAAATTGCGATCAACAAGGGCAATGCCGCCGGACTTTTCGGCCTGAAAGGCTTTTCAGAAAAAATGCGGCAGGGCCAGCTCTCCTACCAAACCGTGAAAGTGTACTTTGAATAGCCATTTTGCCACTGCTCCCATTTAGGTTTTCACGCTGAAGAACAAGGCCTTGCCCCTGCTGCGGGTGAACTGAATATCCCTATTTTTGCTTTCTTTCAAATCCATGGGTAAAATGGCCCGCGGGCATCCATCGGACACAAAACAATTGTTTAGTATGAACTTCAGAAAAGTCAACAACATTACCGGCTGGGCCATTTTCCTGTTTGCCATGGCCACTTATTTTCTTACCCGTGAAGCAAGAGGCAGTCTGTGGGATTGCGGCGAGTTTGTGGCTTCTGCCAACAAAATGCAGTTGCCCCACCCTCCCGGCGCTCCGCTGTTTGTATTACTCGGACGCTTCTTTATCATTCTTTTTGGTGATAACAGCCAGACGGCCGCCAGCGCTGTAAACTTCATGAGTGCCCTGGCGAGTGCTGCCACCATCTTATTCCTTTTCTGGAGTATCACCCACTTTGCCCGCAAGATGTTTGTAGGCGTGGGTGAAGAGCTTGACAAAAGTCAGCTTATCACCACCATGGGCGCCGGTGCCGTAGGTGCATTGGCCTATACCTTCAGCGATTCTTTCTGGTTCAGTGCAGTGGAAGGTGAGGTATATGCCCTTTCTTCTTTCTTCACGGCCCTTGTGTTTTGGGTGATGCTGAAGTGGGAACATGCCGATGAAAAAGCGGCCAACGACCTTCATGCCAGGGCAAGAAGTGACCGCTGGATCGTGCTGTTCTTCTTTATGATGGGGCTTTCCATCGGTGTTCACCTGCTGAACCTGCTTTGTATCCCCGCTGTAGTGATGATCTACTACTACCGCCGCTATAAGGTAACCACCTGGGGCGGTATCCTTGCCTTTGTCATTGGTTGTGTGATCACCGGGCTGGTGCAGGTGGGTGTGATCCAGTATTCCATGAAGGCAGCCGGTATTTTTGATGTGTATTTTGTAAATAAAATGGGCATGCCGTTCTTCTCCGGTTTTGCCATTTACTTCCTGTTGCTTGCTGCACTGGTGGCCTGGGCGCTCCGGTTCAACGAGAAAAATATTTCGCAGGGAAAACTTATCACCTGGTTTACCCTTTTCCTTGTATTGTCTGCACTGCCGTTTATTTACATGGCCGGTGTAGGCTTCCGGATATTACCGATCCTGTTATTGACCATTGCAGCAGCGCTGGCCGGTTATTACTTTAAACCCGCTGCCCTTAAAATACTCAAGCTCTCCCTCTGGTGCTATGTTTTCATGCTGCTGGGTTATTTTATGTATTTCACCACCATGATCCGTTCCAATGCCAACCCTTCGGTTGATATGAACAACGTGGACAACCCGATCAACCTGGTGTATTACCTCAGCCGTGAACAGTATGGCGAAGCACCGCTGCTGTACGGCCCCCATTTTGCAGCCGACTACGATTATGGATCTGATGGTTATGTAAAACTGGAAGAAGGTGAAATGAAATATGTACGTGGCAAAGACAAATACATCGAGATCGGCCGTGAGAAGAAACCGAAGTATGCCAGTAAAGATATGCAGCTCTTCCCCCGTATATGGGATGGCAGCAACGACCAGTACCACGCCGATACCTACATCGAATGGCTGGGGCTGGATGAATACCCGGATGATATTGACCCAGACAGGCTCATCGAATTTCCAAAAGGAAGCGGCCAAAGGGTAAGAGTGCCCGGTATTTCCGAAAATCTGAACTGGTTCTTCGGTTACCAGATGAGCTTTATGTACTGGCGTTATTTCATGTGGAATTTTGCCGGTAAACAAAACGATATACAAGGCTACGGCAACAAGCGTGATGGCAACTGGATCAGTGGTATATCTATGATCGATGATCGCCGCCTGGGCGACCAATCTATGTTGCCTGACAGTATCAAAAAGAACAAAGCACACAACACACTCTTTATGCTGCCCTTTATAATCGGCATATTGGGTTGTGCTTACCAGTTTGTACGAAATAAACGGGATTGGGTGGTAAACTTCCTGCTGTTCTTCTTCACCGGTGTGGCCGTGGTGCTATACCTGAACCAGCCTGGCAACCAGCCCCGTGAACGTGACTATGCCTATGTGGGCTCCTTCTATGCCTTTGCCATCTGGATAGGATTGGCCGTGGTGGCCCTGGTAAAAATGGCCAGGGAAAAAGAACAGAAAGCAAACTTCCAGCAAACGCTATACTATGGAAGCGGCCTCGCCTTTTTGGTAACACTGATGAGTTGCTTCCCCGGTAATGGCAAGGATGCCGTACTGGTGGGCGCAGTGGTGGCAGCCATGTATGCAGCCGTTACCGCAGGTATTACCTTATTACTGCGAACACTTACCTCCGGTGGTAAAAATGCCACTGCGGCCGGTTTGGGCGCCACTGTATTCTGCCTCATCGTGCCATTGCTGATGGCACAGCAGGTATGGGATGATCATGATCGTAGCGAAAAAACCACGGCTCCGGATATTGCCAAAAACTATTTGGAAAGCTGCGCACCTAATGCAGTGATCTTCACTTTTGGTGATAACGATACTTACCCGCTCTGGTATGCACAGGAAGTGGAAGGTGTGAGAAAGGATATACGGGTGATCAACAACAGCCTGCTCGGTATTGACTGGTATATCAACCAGCTTCGCTATAAAGTAAATGATGCAGATTCACTGGATGTACTGTGGACGCCCGAACAGATCGAAGGACATAACAGGGAGTTTCTCCGCTTCAACCAGCGTGGTGATGCCAGCACTTATTACGATCTGTACGACGTAATGAAGAACGTGGTGGGCAAAGTAACACTTGACAGGGAAACAGGCCGGGATGTGGGTCCGAAGAACTTCCCTGTCGCCAAGTTCAAAGTACCGGTGAACGTAGAAGAAGCCCGTAAAAATGGCCTTTACAATGCCGGCGACAGCGCCATGGCTGAAATGCCATTTGAAATACCGCAAAATAAACTCAGCGGCGGATTGGTGAGGAGCGACTTCATCATCCTGAATATCATTGCCAGCAATGCCCGCAACGGATGGAAGCGGCCCATATACTTTACTTCGCCTTCGGCCGGTCTTGGTATTGAGCCTTACCTGCGTAAAGATGGAATGTCATTCCGGCTGGTGCCCGTTATACCCAAATCGCCGCAACAGGGCTGGGTGGTAGACCAGGCATTGCGCCAGGCCCGCATGGGTGGCACCAATATCCGTGACAACAATACCGACTTCATGTACAACAACCTGATGACCAAATTTGAATTTGGCGGGGCCAATAAGAAAGGTGTGTACTTTGATGAAGAGAACCGCCGTCATATCCTGAGCCTTCGTGCCATTTTTGCCGAAGCCGCCGGAAACATGGCTGATGCAGGTAAGAAAGATGAAGCGTTGAAACTGATTAACAGGGTCGAAGAGAATATTTTACCGGAGAATCTTCCGTATGCCATGACCAGCCGGTACAACGGTCATAACCAGACCGGCCTGGTATACCTGGAAGCATGCTACAAAGCCGGTAAAACAGAACTGGCTGATAAGATCAGGAAAGAACTGCGCACCGACCTGGAGCAACAGCAACGTTATTATAAATATATAGAAGCTGAACATCCGGAGTTCTTTGGTGCCTACATACGCTCTGAAGCACCGATAAATGAGATCATGCTGGCAGTACTGGGAGAAATTGAAAAGCGATACACACAGCCTGCAAAACCACAGCAAGGTGTGGAAGGCGGTCAGCAGATACAAAATCCCGCCAAACCAGATACCGGCAAAGGAGGGAAACAACCCTGAGCCGGCTGATTGAAACAATTAATAATACCCTTCCAATACGGAGGGGTATTTTTTTTGAACACAGTCTTGGGTAAGTTGTTATAACCCCATAAAGATGCCGGGAGAATTAGCGTAACTTGTGTAAGCATTCTCCTGAACAAAAACTGAAGCACCCGAAGATGAGAGGATTTCATTTTACAAAGTTTGACCCTGACAGTAATGGCAAAAGCCGTTTTGAGCAATTGCTTGACCTGTTTACCCAGTTGCTTACCTACACCAGTGGTGATGTAAGTGAAGCCATGCAGTGGATGAATGAACTGGATAAAAAATATGAACTGACCGATGATGAATATGGCATGGGCGACTTTATAGAAGACCTGAAAGAGAAAGGCTACCTGAGTGATAAAAACGAAACCGGCGAGATACGTATCACCCCTAAGACGGAGCAGAGCATACGCAAAAGAAGCCTGGAAGAAATTTTCGGTAAGCTGAAGAAAACAAAGCAGGGCGATCATAAAACCTTCAAGCCGGGGCAGGGTGATGAAACCAATCCTGAAACAAGGCAGTTTCGCTTTGGCGATATGCTGGAGCAGATCGACTTTACGGAAAGTATCCGCAACGCACAGATCAATCATGGTATCGAAAGCTTCCGGATACAGGAAGACGACCTGAGCATACGGGAAACAGATTTCAAATCCCAAACTTCCACGGTGCTGATGATCGACATTTCCCACTCGATGATATTGTACGGAGAAGACCGTATCACCCCGGCGAAGAAAGTGGCGATGGCGCTGAGTGAACTGATCAAAACAAGATACCCGAAGGATACACTGGATATTGTGGTGTTTGGCAATGATGCCTGGCCGATAGAGGTAAAAGACCTCCCCTATTTACAGGTGGGACCTTATCATACCAATACCGTGGCAGGACTGGAACTGGCAATGGATATTTTGCGCCGCCGCAAAAATCCGAACAAGCAGATCTTTATGATCACCGATGGAAAGCCCACCTGTCTGAAGATCGGCAAACGTTATTATAAAAACAGTTTCGGTCTTGACCGGAAAGTGGTGAACCGCTGCCTGAACCTGGCAGCGCAATGCAAGAAGCTGAAGATACCCATCACCACATTTATGATCGCCACCGATCCGTACCTGCAGCGGTTTGTACAGGAGTTTACGGAAATGAATCATGGCAAGGCCTTTTTTGCATCATTGGATAAACTGGGAGCCTTTATATTCAAAGACTTTGAAAGCGGCAAAAGAAAAACCGTGTATTAACAGCCCCGTAGGGGCGACATTTTGGTAGCCCGGGTGCAACCCGGGCCAGGCAACGAAATAAATGAAGCGGTATGGAAAGAAGCAGCAGCGCCGGTGTATTGCCGAACAGAATTACCGAACGATGAAGAGTGCGACGCAACAGGCGATGCCCAAAGAACAGAACCCTGATAAACAAAAAATATTTATGAACATCACCCAAATAAAAACCCTTGGCGAGCTCAAAAAAAGCGGCTACAAGTACAGAAGCATTAAAGAAGAGATTCGACAGAACCTGATACTGAAGCTGCAAAGCGGCGAAACCACTTTCCCCGGCATCATCGGCTATGAAGACACCGTGGTGCCCGATGTGGAAAGGGCATTACTCAGCAAACACAATATTCTTTTCCTCGGTCTCCGCGGACAGGCAAAGACAAGGATGGCAAGATTGATGACTTCCCTGCTGGATGAATATATTCCCAGTATTGCCGGCAGTGATATCAACGATGATCCGATGAACCCCATCTCCCGCTTTGCACAGGAAGAGATAGCCACGCATGGCGATGAAACACCCATCCACTGGATACACCGCAGCGAACGGTATGGTGAAAAACTGGCCACACCCGATGTAAGCGTGGCCGACCTGATCGGCGATATTGACCCTATCAAAGCCGCCACACTCAAACTAAGCTTTGCTGATGACCGGGTTATACATTACGGCATCATACCACGAAGCAACCGCGGCATCTTTGTGATCAATGAACTGCCCGACCTGCAGGCGAGGATACAGGTGGCTCTCTTTAATATTCTTGAAGAAGGAGATGTGCAGATACGTGGCTTCAAACTGCGGCTGCCGCTCGATATACTTTTTGTATTTACCGCCAACCCCGAAGATTATACCAATCGTGGTTCCATTGTAACACCCTTGAAAGACCGCATCGAAAGCCAGATACTCACCCACTACCCCCGCTCATTGGAAAATGCGCTGGAGATAACCGAACAGGAAGCCGTCATCAGCAAAGAACAGGAAGCACGGGTTGATATCAGCGACCTGGTAAAGCGGCTCATCGAACAGATCGCTTTTGAGGCCCGTGCCAGTGAACTGGTGGATAAGAAAAGCGGTGTAAGTGCCAGGCTTACGATCTCTGCGTTTGAAAATGCTGTCAGTGCTGCAGAAAGAAGGGCCATCATCAACAAAGAAAAACACACACAGGTGTGGATAGCCGACCTTATCGGTATCATTCCCTCTGTCACCGGTAAGGTGGAGCTGGTATATGAAGGTGAGCAGGAAGGTCCTTACCAGGTAGCCATGAACCTGCTGGATAAAGCTATCCGTACGCAGTTTGCCGTGTACTTTCCCAACCCCGACCAGTTGAAGAAAAGAAAGAATACTGGCAAGCCATCGCAGGAAGAACAAAAGGATGATAATCCCTACCGCCCCATCACCGGTTGGTTCGACAAAGGAAATAACCTGAACATCTCCTTCAATACAGCGGATAAAGAAAAAATGATGCAACTGTACCAGGTGGATGGCCTGCATGCATTGGTGAAAAGATATTTCCCGCAGGTGAATGAAGAACAGGCAGCCCTGCTGATGGAGTTTGTGCTGCACGGGCTTTCGGCTTATTCACTCATCAGTAAGAAAATATTTGAAACTAAAGTAGAGTTTAAAGACCTGGTGGGAAGCATGATGAACTTCAGCGAAAAGGACTTTGAATTTGATGAAGAGGCGTAAATAGAAAAGAGGCTGTCGCAAAAGCTATTCAACACGGAGATACAAGGAAACAGAGATACACAGTGTATTGATTCGAAAGATGTTCTTCTCTGTGTAACTCAAATCCTCTGTAGCTCTGTGTTGAAATGCTTGTTATTTGAGACAGCCTCTTTTCTATTTGTACTATTATTTATTAAAATCTGAAACCGATACTGGCGCCGGCAAAAGGAGTAATGCCTCCAGAAGATACAAATGGCGTGAAAGCCACCCGCCAGGTAAGCCCCTTTTTACCAAAAGGCTGTTTTCTGAAACCGAGTACAAATGATCCGCCCACAGTGCTGGCAGACACATCTTCATCATCAAAAAAATCGCTGATAGAAGTGGATACAAACGTAATACCCCCTCCTATCTCCATATACTGGCCTTTGTTGCCGAGCAGGTAGTTTACCTGCAAGGGGATGGCTACATAACCCGAACCACCCCTGGTAGCCCCGCCAATACCAACACGCATACCAAACCCGTTTTCAAATTTGCCAAAGCGGCCATCATAGTTAATGCTATAAAAAATAGCGGAACCGCCAGCTTCCAGGTAAACCTGGGAGGCATTAGCAGAAGTCTTGCCTTCCTTTTCCACGCCTTGTGCAGCAGCGGACAGCGAGAAAGCAACGACTGCAAAAAGTGAGAGACCGAAATTTCTGAGAGCAGTTTTGTTAGTCATGACAATTAGTTTTAAAAAATCAAGATATAGTATATAATGCGAAAAACCTGTTAAATGATATTTACTTCCCGTTCCAGCACCACACCAAATTTATCTTCCACGCTCTTCAGTATAGAGCTGCTTAATTCAAATATTGCTGCACCGCTTGCCTTGCCGTGATTTACCAATACAAGCGCCTGTTTTTCATGACAGCCGGCATCTCCCTTCCTGTAGCCTTTCCAGCTTACAGCATCAGAAGGACCGCAATGCTCAATGAGCCAGCCTGCGGCCAGTTTTACCATACCCTCATTATTTTCATAGCCGACGATGCCTGCAAACTCCCTCCGCAACTGCTGAAATTTTTCTGCAGTCACCAGCGGGTTTTTAAAGAAGCTGCCTGCATTACCTATTTGGGCAGGATCGGGCAATTTGGCCGAACGTATCCGTATCACAGCCTCTGCAATGGCCTTAATAGAAAGTTCCTGCACACCCATCCGCTGCAATTCATCTTCAATGGCGCCATAGCCTGTATGAAACCGGGGATGCTTTCTTAATTGATAGGTTACATTCAAAATCACAAACCGGTTAGGATACCTTTTTTTGAAAACACTTTCCCGGTAGCCGAATTCACAATCGCCGCGGGTGAATGTAACCAGCTTTTTATCGGCCAGGTCCCAGGCCTCGAGATCCCAGAACACATCATCGATCTCCACACCATAAGCCCCGATATTCTGGATAGGCGATGCGCCGACATTGCCGGGGATCAACGCCAGGTTCTCTAAACCGGCCCAATTTCTTTCAATGCAATACATTACAAACCGGTGCCAGTTCTCCCCTGCCCCGGCCCGCACATAGACAAATTCCTCATCTTCATGCAACTGGGTAATTCCTTTTACATCATTTTTCAGCACCAGTCCGTCGAAGTTGCCCGTAAATAGAATATTACTGCCGCCGCCGAGCACCAGCATCCTTGCACCCGGCTTCATTCCTGACAGTTCTTCCAGTTCGCCGGCATCTGCAAAGCGGCCATACCACCTGGCAGATACATCAATACCGAAAGTATTCAGTGTTTGGAGTGAAATATTCCCGTGAATGGTCATTATGACTGCAAAATAGTTCATGAAAACAGATTAGCAGGCATTTCATTATTGATAATTTCCATTTATCTTCATAAGTGTTTTAACCCACACATTTATGAAGTATATAGCCATTCTTTCCACCTTCCTCTTTTTATTTGTTTTCGGCCAGGCCCAGGAAAATAATCCGCTCATCAACTCCGGGCAGCTAATACAACAAGGCATTCAATTGCATGAAGAGGAAAAATACAAGGAGGCCATCGAACTGTACAAAAAGATTCCCCGTGGCGACACCAACTATTATTTCGCCTTGTATGAGATGGCTTACAGCCAGCTAACAGACAGCCAGTTTACAGCGGCATTGCAAACCTGCAAACTCGGCCTTGCCACTCCCAACGATAAATGGCCGGAACTATATGTGCTTTACGGAAATGTGGTGGATGATCTTGGCGATTCCATCAGGGCCTTAGCCATTTACGACTCAGCCATCAGGCTGTACCCGGCCACACCAGAATTATACCTGAACAAAGGAACCACCCTCATCAAACTGAAAAAGTATGATGAAGCGATAGCAACACTGCAGCAATGCATCCTTATCAATCCCTATTCAGCCAGCGCCCATTACAAACTGGGTGTATGCGCCTTGCAGACGGGCAAGCCAATACAGGCCTACCTCAGTTTTATCAATTACCTGCTCATTGCACCTTCAGGACGGTATTTCGGCAACTGCATCACTGCCATGAGCCTGATAAGCAAAGCCGGTGATGATCTGAAGGAACTGATTGATAGCAGATCAGAAGAACTGAGCGACAACTTTACCACCATGGAAAAGATATTACTTTCCAAAATGGCGCTTGACAAACAGTATAAGCCCCTGCTGAAGCTTGACGATGTGATCACCCGGCAGATACAGGTAATGCTTGAAAAACTGGAATATGATGAAAACGACGACGACTTCTGGATGCAGTATTATGTTCCTTTTTACAAAAAGATTTTCAATGATAAAAAGTTTGAACCCTTCATCAACCGCCTGTTTGTAAACCTGAAGATGGAGGCCATACAGGACTATGTGAAGAAAAACAAGAAAGAACTGGAAGATATTGTAAATGAAGCAGTGCAGTATTACAATAAAGTAAGGGCAACCAGGGAAAGAAAATTCACCACCCGCGACAAAATGGATGCCCTCTACCATTTTGAAGAAGGTAAGCTGTTTGGCAAAGGCAACTTTACAAACGGTGAAAAACTGACGGGGCCCTGGGAATTTTATTATGGCGCCGGCAATATCCGCAGTAAAGGCATCTATAACGACAACGGTCAACAGGAAGGCCTCTGGCAATACTATTTCTTTGATGGCTCGCTGAAAGGGAAGCAAACCTTTAAAGCCGGTGTACAGGATGGAGAAGAAATATTTAACCATGAAAGTGGCGCTCCTTCCTCCATTGTAAACTATAAGAATGGCGTGGAAGAAGGTGTTTCTTCCGGCTATTACTATATAGGCATTCCCCGGGCCGTGACCCATGTAAAGGACGGGAAACAGAACGGCGAAAGAAAGTCATATTTCAGCAACGGGGGACTTCAGGCTATTGAACATTATAAAGAAGATTCGTTGCACGGCGGATTTAAAACCTATTATAAAGCCGGCCCGATTGAATCAGAAGGCACCTACACGAATGGCAAACTGGATGGCCCCTACAAATCCTGGTACATGAGCGGTAAAATATCATTAGAAGGCACGTATACCAACGGGGAGCCTTCCGGAACCTGGAAACAGTACTTTGAAAATGGCAAACTTCGCTTCAGTAAAACATTTGCAGAGGGTAAAGCAGAAGGCGAATACAATGAATACTATGACAACGGTCAGTTGTTCTATAAATGCATTTTCAAAAAAGGAAAAATATCAGGCGATGTTGACTATTTTGATGAAGACGGCAAAAAACACTTTACCTACTCCCTGGATAACGACATTGCCAAAACAGCAGTGTACTATGATAAATCGGGAAAGGAAACCGGCCGCTCTGAAAGAAAAGCGAAACGACTTGACCTCACCACCTATTACAGCGATGGATACAAAAGATCGCAGGCTGTTTATAATGATAACGGCGAAATAACCGGCGAAGAGATCTATTATTACCGCTCCGGAAAAACCAGCAGCGTAAATAACTATGAAAAAGGCAAACAGGTGGGTGCCAGCACCAGCTATTATCCGAATGGCAAATTGCAGCATACCACCCACTACGAAGAAGGCGAAAAACATGGGTATGAAAAATACTGGTACAGTCACGGGCAATTGCAGGAAGAGGGCTGGTTCCAGGAAGGACAGATGCAGGGTACCTGGCTGAACTATGATGAATTGGGCAACAAGAGTTTTATATCTGAATACCTGAATGGCGACCTGAATGGTTATAAGCAGGAATTCTATCCCAATGGAAAACTGAACAGCGAAACCCGCTTCAAACTTGGCTGGATACAGGAATACATACAGTACGATACCAGCGGCAAAGAATTAAGCCGCAGTGTGATAAAAAATGGCAGTGGCAAGCTCAAAGCTTTATTTGAAAACGGAAAAACCTACGCAGAAGGAACCTATGAAAATGGCGAACTGGATGGATCATACCGGTTTTATTTTTTTGATGGCAAACTGAATACACAACAGTATTATAAAAAAGGAGAGCCCGACAGCACTTACAGAAACAATTATTACAATGGTCAGCCCTCAACAGAAGGACAGTATAAGAACGGAAGAAAAGAGGGTACCTGGAAAGTTTACCATGAATCCGGTAAGCTCAATTATGTGGAGAAATATGAAAATGGGGAGTTGAACGGAAAGAAGATCTATTACTTTGAAAATGGTAAGATTGACACCGAAATAGAATACAAAGATGATGTGCGGCATGGATGGACTAAAAAGTATGACCTCGACGGCAGCCTGCTTTACCAAATGCGCATGGACAGGGACAGGCCCGTAGCCTACACCTACCTTGATAAAACCGGTAAACTGCTGCCTGAAATTGCCATACCGGGCAGTACCGGCGCAGTGAAAACCTATTTTGCCAACGGAAAGGTATCAGCAGAATTTGCCTATGAAGATGGTAAATTGAACGGGGCCAATATCAACTATCATTCCAATGGCAAACTGCGTACAAAGGGCAATGAAGAGTATGGCCTGTCGGAAGGAACCTATACCTACTACCATCCCAACGGGCAGGTGCAATACCAGTATGTGCTTCTTCACGATAACCTGCATGGAGCCTACAAGGAATTTAACGACAAAGGCTTTTTAACCGAAGAAGGATATTACTATAATGGTACGCCCCACAATGCTATCAGGTTCTATGACGACAACGGCAAACTGAAAGAGACAAGAATATATTATTACGGTAAACTACTGGATGTAAAAAAATGAGAATGAGAACGACCAAATGGATGCTGTTCATGGTAACAGCCGTGCTAATTGCGGCAACAGCGCCGGCACAGAACCTGGAAGAAATAAAGAAGAATTTCCCCGGTGAAAATGCAGTGATACTGAACCATACAAAACATTATCACCTGAAGCTGAAAGACGGACAACCGGAAGCCATCAGTGAAGAGGTGCAGGAATTACTGTACCTGTCGCCCAATGCAGGTTCGTATATGAGCCGGTATTCCTTTTATACCAGCACCTTTCACCAGGTAACCGAATATGATGCCTATACGATACCACCGACAGGAAAGAAAATTCCGGTGAAGGACTATAAAACATCGCAGAGCCGGTCGAACAGTGTGTTTTATGATGATACCAAGGAAACCAATTTCGACTTCCCTTCCATCACACCGGGGGCTGTGGGCCATTTGGAATACACCACGCTTCACCCCAATCCAAGAATGCTGTCGCCGCATTATTTCTCCCGTTTTGTTCCGGTGATAAACGGAGAACTGAAGGTCAGCTTCCCGAAAGAAATGAATGTGAAGTACATGATCAAGGGGCACAATAAAGACAAGCTGCAATTTGCCTCCGAAACAAAAAAAGGAGAAACAACCTATTCCTTTAAAGTAACCAATCTTGCAAAAGAGCTTAGCTACCCCGATGCACCCGATAATTCTTACTATTCACTGCATGTAATATTTTATATAGACAGCTACCAGGATGGGGAAAAGAGAATCAGTTATATGTCGAACCTCGATGATCTGTATAAACTGGAATACAGTTTTATCAGGGATATAAATAAAACGACGAGCGCCGAGATCATATCTATTACCGATTCGCTGGTGAAGGGAACCAAGACCAACGAGGAAAAAACCCGAAAAATCTATAAATGGGTGCAGGATAATATCAAGTATGTTGCTTTTGAAGAAGGGATGGGCGGTTTTATTCCCCGTGAAGCCAACCTGGTATGCAGCCGTCGCTTTGGCGATTGTAAAGACATGGCCAGCATACTTACGGTAATGCTGAAACATGCAGGAGTGCCGGCTTACTTTACCTGGATCGGCAGCCGTGCATTGCCCTATGATTATACCGAAGTACACCTGCCCATTACCGACAATCACATGATCGCCACGGTAAAGCTTGATACCGGTTATGTATTCCTGGATGGCACCGACTCCTACTGTGTGTTTGGCACTCCATCGGGCCATATACAAGGCAAGCAGGCGCTGATTGGCATCAGCGAAAATGAATACAAGATCATCCGGGTGCCGGAATACAACAGGGACAATACGGCCGTAGCCGATACCACTATCCTTAACCTGACGGACAAAGGCATTACCGGGTCGGTCAATATCAGGCTTACCGGTTACCAGGCTACAGATATGTACAGGATGATGAATTACACCAATGAAAAAGACCGGGAAAAGTATATGAAGAACTACTTCAACCGGGGCTCCAATAAATTCAAGCTTAATAAATTCGAAATACAGCAAACGGGCAGCCCGAATGAGTTCAGCCTGAGCGGACAGTTTGAACTGCAGGATTATGGAAAAAAAGTGGCCGACGAATGGTACCTGAACCTGAATCTCTTCAAATTCTATGAACACCAGGAAATAGATTACCCCAAACGCACCATACCGATCGAACATGAATACAAAGGCACCAGCAAATACGTTACGATCATCAATATACCTGATGGATACAAACTCTCTTACCTGCCCGAAAGCAAATCTTTCAGGAATGATGTGTGGGGCTTTAGCCTTACGTATGAACAGAAGGCCAACCAGGTGGTGCTGACACAACATTTTGAAAACAATCACCTGCTGTTGCAGCCAGACCAGTTCCAGGCATGGAATAAAGTACTGGAACACCTGCTGCCCTTGTATAAAGAAACAGTCAGCTTTGCCAAGAAATAAATTCTACTAAATATTACCACATGAAGAAAATCACCTTACTGGCGGTATTGATCCTGAACATCGTGTTTGCACATGCCCAGGGACTGATCCGTGAAAGCTGGTCAGACAAACCCGTTCTCCATAAAATAGAAGGAAAGCTGAACGATGAGTCTGCCGTCATCATCCTCGACAAAAGACGTATTGAATACATTGATGAAAAAGAAGAGATGGCCGTATACAAAACACTGCACCGCATCGTGCATATCAACGACGACAAAGGCATTGAGGCTTTTAACAGGGTATACCTGCCGGTGGCCAACAGCGAAGACATACTTGATATCCGTGCCCGCACCATTTTACCCAATGGCAAGATCATAGAAGTTAGCCGGGAGAATATCAAAGACCTGAAAGAGGAAGACGACCAGGTGTATAAAATATTCGCCATGGAGGGCCTCGAAAAAGGCGCTGAAGTGGAGTTTTATTACACTTATAAACGTAACACCGGATTCTTTGGTACCGAAGTGGTGCAGGGAAGGACTCCGGTGATGGAAGCCATCGTGGAACTGGTATCGCCCAAGCGGCTGGTATTTGAAATGAAGGGATTCAATTCAGACAACAAACCTGCCATTGAAACAAAAGATGAGAAAAGATGGCTCAGCGTTACCGAAAAGGATATTGCCGGTGCTGAAAAAGAAAAGTATGCTTCTGAAGATGGCAACCTGAAACGTTTTGAATTTAAACTCGCCTACAATACGGCCCGTGCTACCAACGACCGGCTATTTAGCTGGGACGAACTGGCCAAGCGAATACACAGGAATTACACCACCGTTACCGATAAAGAAACAAAAAAAGTGGACGGGCTGGTGGATGATATGAAAGTGGAAAAACTGGCCACCGCCCTGGAAAAAGTAGTGGCTGTGGAAAATTATATCAAGACCAATTTTACCGCCCGTGAAGACATTGACGGAGATGATGCTGAGAACCTGGAGCGGATCATTAAAACAAAACTTGCCAG
>JAEUVM010000667.1 GCA_016787125.1 Chitinophagaceae bacterium
ATCAGCAGGTTTGTTACCAGTACTGTCTTTGTGTAAAATATGGCGATGATGAGAATGGCTCCGAGGTCGTCAATAACGGCGAGTGCTGTTAAAAACACTTTCAACGATACCGGTACCCTGTTGCCCAGCAGGGAAAGTATACCCAGTGCAAATGCAATATCGGTGGCCATCGGGATACCGGCGCCGGGTTGTGACACCGTACCATAATTAAACAACATATATATTGCTGCGGGTACCAACATACCGCCGACTGCTGCAAAAGCCGGAAACAGGGCATCTTTTGGATTCGACAGTTCGCCCTTATATATTTCCCGCTCCAGTTCCAGTCCGATAAGCAGAAAGAAGATGGTCATCAGGCCATCATTGATCCAGTGGGTGATACTGTGGCCCTGGATAGCTGTATGCCAGAAGCCGAAATAATTATCTCCCCAGCCACTGTTGGCTACCACCAATGAGATAAGGGTGCAGATAACGAGGAGCAGGCCGCCAGCCTTCTCACTGTTGACAAAATCTTTAAACAACCGGGTGGCCTTCATTGTGCTTACAGTTTATCGTTTCTTAGCTGCAATTTACGCCATCGGGATGGAGAGATATTGTTTTGATTTTAGATTTTGTGTTGGGCGAGGTTTGGATGTACGATGTGAGATGTACGGTGTACGTGGTTCGGAGAGAGATTGGGAAGTTATTCTGAGTTTTGGATTTTAGGTTTTGGGTTTTGGGTTTTAGATTTTAGATTATCACTGAATTGGCAGAAACACCAAAGCCAGTAAACGGACTATTATCTATTATCTATTATCCATTATCTATTTTACAGGGTGTTGTTTGGCGTATTTCTCCCATGCGGCGAAAATTCTTTCTTCTTGTGCGGTGAGTGTGTCAGCAATGAAGGTAATATCCATCATAGCCTCCAACCCTATTTTACCCTGGGGATGGAGATGATAACCCACCATTGGGACTCCTGTGCTTTTGTAACTGGTCTCGTCTAGACTGAAAAGTGTTATTCTCTGACTGGTAAGGAACCATGCATCGATGTTATAACAAATACCTCCCATTGTACGGGTAAAGAAGCCATGTTTAAACACTTGTTGATTAATCAAAGTATCGGGAAAATACCGGATAGTATCTTCCCGTGACAAATCCCGTTTCAAATGAAATCCCCACCCTCCGGTGGTTCTTATCGTACCATTTTGTAAATATTTCCTTATCAGGGTGGCTGTATCTGAGAAACTATGAAATTCATAAACTTCAGAAGTTTTGAGGTTAGTATACCTGTAAAACATTACGGGGAATGTTGTGGAATCTCCTTTACTGTTACTGGTAATTTTAATCATCCGAGATTCCTCAATGGCGAAAACGTCTTTCACCCATACTCTTTCTGTTATATCCCAAAATGGATGACGCAGAAAGGTATCTTCATGAGTATATTGGCGAAAACGGTAGTCGATAACTTCCACCCTTCCTATGCTGGCTGTGCCGGAATGCATTTTACAGGAATTATCAGAGATGACTAAAATAAGAAAGAAAACACCTGTGTAATTCATTGGCCGAACTATTATCTATTCAATATTACTTATCTCACCGGATGCTCTCTTGCGTATTGCTCCCATGCGGCGAAAATCCTTTCTTCTTCTGCTGTGAGAGTGTCGGTAATAAAGCTTACATCCATCACGGCTTTCAATCCTCTTTTTCCCAGGGGATACTGGTGGTAGCCAACCATCGGAACGCCGGTACTGCGGTAGCTGGTTTGATCGAGGCTGAATAGTGTTTTTTTGGGGCTGGTGAGAAACCATCCATCAAAGTTATATTCAATCCCTCCCGTTGTTCTGGTAAAAATACCGTGCAAGTATTTTTTACCATTCACTATTGTATCCGGCAGAAACTGAATACTGGCTCCCTCTGACAATCTCCTGTTTACCTTAAATCCCCAGCCACTCGCTACCGATACCGTGTCATACAGCATGTATTTCCTTCTCAAGGTAGA
>JAEUVM010000136.1 GCA_016787125.1 Chitinophagaceae bacterium
ATCTACAACCGGTTTATTGATCTCTATGGAGGAAAAGAACCGACACCGCAGCAGGTGCTGAATACCCCATTTGAGAAGTTGCGTGGTATTGGTCTCAGTAATGCCAAAGTGAGTTATGTAAAAAACGTGGCGCAGTTTGAACTGGAACAAGGCATGGATGCCAAACGGCTGGCAAAGATGGATAATGAACAAGTGATCGAATACCTGGTAACGATAAAAGGCGTGGGCCGCTGGACGGTGGAGATGCTGCTGATGTTTGCGCTGGGAAGGGAGGATGTTTTTGCACCCGATGATCTTGGTATTCAGAATGCGATGATAAAGCTGTACAAACTGGATAAAGAGGATAAGAAACAACTGCGGCTGAATATGATCCGTATTGCAGAGAAGTGGAGCCCTTACCGCACGTATGCCTGTGTGCACCTGTGGCGCTGGAAGGATAATGCACCGGTGGTGAAGAAGGTGAAACGGCCGAAGGAGAAGATCAGGTAGCGGGTTTACTTTCAAAAACCTCTCCTCCAACCTCCTCTCCAAAGGAGAGGAGGCTTAGAACCCCCTCCAACACGAAGCTTTTTAAAATATAAAGGAATTATCTGCCTGAAAACAAATAACCCAATAACCCAATTAACCAATCACCCAATAACCACTTTCTCCAACTTCCCCAGCCACTCTTCACTCACCGTAGCACCCAGTCCTGGTACATCGGGTACTTCCACCACGCCATTGGCTTTGTATTGTATGCCGCCGGTAACCGGGTCTTCGGCAAACATGAGGGAGGTGTCAAAATCATAGTGTTCGATCATCGGGCTGCAAAGGGAAAAATGAGCGAAGGCTGTCATAGCGATCCTCGACTCCAGCATGGCGCCCACCTGTAAATGGATACCAGCTTCTTCGGCCAGTTCCACAATTTTGAGTGCTTTGTAAATACCGCCTGATTTGCCCAGCTTGATATTAAAATAATCACAGGCGTTGAGTTCTATCAATCGTTCTGCATCATGTTCATCGCCACAGCATTCATCAGCCATGATGGGTATCGGACTATGTTTCTTCACCTTCGGCAGCTTCAGGTATTTCCAGCGGGCAATGGGTTCTTCACAATGCTGGATATTGAAAGGGGCCAGTGCATTGAGTGTATCAATGGCTTCTTTTACTTTCCAGCCCTGGTTGGCATCAATGCGCAGCGGAATATCATCCCCCACGGCGGCACGTATGGCCCGTATGCGTTCCACATCTTTCTTACCGTCTTTGCCCAGTTTAACTTTAATAGCAGGGTAGCCTTCGTTTTTTATTTTCAATGCATCGGCTGCCATCTTTTCCGGTTCGCCAATGCTTACGGTGTAGTCGGTAATGATGGTCTTGTTCTTGTCGCCACCGAGAAACTGGTACAGCGGTTTGCCTGCATTTTGCGCAGCAAGATCATACAAAGCGATATCGAAGGCGCTTTTAATGCTGGTGTTGCCATATATAACTGAATCCATGATGCGGATGCAGTTTTCAATATCCAGTGCATTCAACCCTTTGAGGGCACGGGCAAAATACTGGCCCACGATAAAACAGGTATCCTGGCTTTCGCCGTTGATGGGCATGTAGGGGCTGCATTCGCCAAAGCCGGTAAGCCCTTCAGCCGTATTTATTTTCAGCAGTACGTTTTCGGCATGTGTTTCCGTACCGAGTGAAGTGGTGAAAGGTTCAATAAGCGGTATTGACAGCTTGTAAAGCGATATTTCGCTGATGGTAAGAGAATTGTGCATAGAAACAAATGAAGGCAATAAAGATAAATGTAACTTTCGGTACGATTATGGCCTCTTTTTTGCCATCTCAGCCATTGCCATCATAAATCCTTCCCGGAAACGTTTTAATCAAATCAAACATACTTTATGAAAAGAATCATTTTCCTGTCTGCCTTATCCATTGTGCTGTTTGGCAGCGCCTGCAAAAAGACCGTTACCGAAGAGGATCTGCCACCCGCCACCCAAACCGGGGCCAACACCTTTGGCGCCAAGGTAAACGGGCAACCCTGGATACCACAGGGATTTGGCGGTATTGGCGCCTCCAATTTGCTGGAAGCCCGCTTTGTAGGCAACGACCTTATCATCAATGCCCGCAATTTTGCCAGCTCGCCCAACGAAACCGAATTTGAAATAAGAGTGATCGGTGCCACCACCACCGGAACCTATACGCTGAACACCAATGTATCTCACCCGAGCTTTGCCGGCAGCTATGCCTATTATGTAAAAAGAAATATCAGTCCGCTTAATGAATGGCTTACCTCCACCGCCTACACCGGTGTTGTTACCCTTACCCGTGTGGATGCATCGGCCCGCATTGTATCAGGCACTTTTTCATTTAATGCATTGAATATTTATAATACACCGGAGCCGCTCTCTGCTACCGAAGGCCGGTTCGACATTAAATACTAAAACAGATCAGAAATAAAGGCGAAGCCCCACCGCTGCCGATGCAGTGAAAGGGGCTTTGTCATTGATAAAGATATACGGGCTGGGGTAATCGGTAGTGGGCAGCAATACTTTCGACTCACCATAAATAAAGAAATCATTGCCGATAGGAAATTCAACGCCCAGACCGAGGTCGAGCGTCAGCCGTTTGAAGTTGGCCTTACCAGGCAGCAGTGGCAAATTATAATCAGCCGTATCTATAATAACTGAATGGGTGTTCAGCACCCGGCCCAGCATCAATCCCAGTCCTGCATTACCATACAGGTTCCATCCTTTTTCGGCTTCGGGAGCGCCTTTGAAATAATGTTTCCATCCCAGGGAAAAATGTTTGAACCGGATCCGTGTGCTGTTGGTATAAGGAACCTGTTGCGGAATGGTGGCCGGTTGTTTGGCGGTGGCGGTAACGGCATCATCAAACTTTCCATCGGAGTAATAAGAGAACCATACATAGATGCCTTCCTTTTTAGAAAGATGAAAGTTGGCCATAGTGGTATGGCCCACTGCCCAGAACTGCTGGTCTTTCTTAAAACTGCGCTGCAGATCAAGCCCGGTGGAAAGACTGAAGGAAGGGTAGTATTGGGCGCTGGCAAAGGAAACAAGCAGAAAAAGAAAAACTGATATCGCCGCGGTTCGTTGCAAGGGTTGTATTACAGTTGCAATGATACAGAATTAATGCTTATTGTTTTACAAAGCAAAAAGAGGCTGTCTCAAAAGTTATTCAACACGGAGATACAGGGTTACAGAGATACACAGGGGATTAATTCGCAAGCTATTCTTCTCTGTGCAACTCTGATCCTCTGTTGCCCTGTGTTGAAATTCTTGTTTTTGAGACAGCCTCTTTTTTACAAAAAAATATTTACTTCATCAGCTTCAGTTCGCTGATGAGGTTGCTGCCGCCGCCCAGTTTGTCAATACACCAAAGCACATAGCGTATATCCACACAGATGGTGCGGTTGAGGTCTTTATCAAAAGCCAGTTTGTGGCTCAATGCTTCGTAGTTGCCATCAAACGCAAGACCGATCAGTTCACCCTTGGCATTGATAACAGGTGAGCCACTGTTGCCACCGGTAATATCATTGGTGGTGATAAAGCCGATCACCAGGTCTTTGCGGGTGGGGTCCATATACTGGCCGAAATCTTTTTTCTTCAGCAGTTCGATCTGTTTGGCAGGCAGATCAAACTCATAATCACCGGCTTTGTATTTTTCCAGCAATCCTTTAGAAGTGGTAACGTAATCGTAGAACACAGCATCACGGGGGCGGTATGATTTTACATTGCCATAGCTTACCCGCATGGTAAAGGTGGCATCGGGATACATCATTTTCGCTTTTACCGGGTCCATGGCCATGATACCTTTCAGGTACAGGCGGCCGTATTCCGCATTCTTGGCATTGAACTGCTGGAAGTACGGAGCGTACTTGGAAGTATAGTTGCTCAGGAAGGCACTGGCATGTGCAAAGGCCGGGTCGCCCTGCAGGGTAACCGCATCCGGGTTGGCAGCAAACGCTTTCCATTTGGCATCATCAAAGATCATCGTCTTGCTGAACATGTCAGCCGCATACTTTTTATACGTGGCATCATCATTCAGCGGGCCCCAGGTATTTTTGAGGGTGCCGTAAAAAGCAACAGGGTGTTGTTCTTTGTCCACATCCTCGTAGAACATGCGGGTAACGGCCGCAACAATGTTCTCGTCAGAAATTTTATTTTCCCCTTTCAGGAAATTGGCCCGCTGCTGTGTGGCAGCATCCATCGCTTTCTTTACATCGGCCTGTGAACTGCCGGTTTTTACCAGTGCTGCTTCAAGCTGCATGAGAGAGCCGGCAAAAGCCATCAGTGGAGAGCCCATCACACCTTCGTTGATATACTGGCGGTGTTTGGCATAAGGGCGCCAGGAGTCGTAAGCCTTGCCCCAGTCGGCAAAGATGTTCTGGTATTCAGGTTTGCCTGCCGCCCAGGTGTTGAACTTTGCTTCAGCGGCCTGCTTTTGTCCATACACATCATATTTCAGCAGTTGCTTGGTTTCGCCGTCGAAGAATTTCCAGTAGTTGGCAATACCGGCATAGGCAGAAGCCAGTTGCAGTTTGATGGCCGGGTCTTTCTTCATCTCTTCAAACATATATTTCAGGCGCATATCCCGCAGCTTCACCAGGGTGGGGTTGTTGATGTCGGTGGCCAGTTTGATACCGTAAGAGCTTTCGTAGCGGTTGGTGCCACCGGGATAGCCCCAGATCATGGAGAAGTCGCCATCTTTCAGCGGCTTCAGTGATACGGGCAGGTACCATTTGGGCTTCATGGGGATGTTGCCTTCAATGGCTTCATCTTTTTTGGCCGGACTGCCATCGGGTTTTGTATACACACGGAAAACGGAGAAGTCGCCCGTATGGCGTGGCCACTCCCAGTTGTCGGTATCGCCACCGAATTTACCAACGCTTTCGGGTGGAGTGCCCACGAGGCGCACATCGTAGTAGCGCTGGTACACGAAGGCGAGAAACTGGTTGCCTTTGAACAGCGGGCTTACCCTTACTTCAATGCTTTTAGAAGCATCGCTCATTCGTTTGTTGATGGCGGCCAGTACCGCATTTTGTTTCTGCACCCGTTCGGCACCGGAGAGGCTGCCGAGGGAGTCCATCACTTCTTTGGTTACATCGTCAATGCGCAGCAGGAATTGCACAGACAGGGTGGTGGCAATTTCCTCGCCTTTATTGCGGGCATAAAAGCCATCCTGCAGGTAGTTGTGATCCACGGTGCTGGCAGAGGCGATGGCATCATAGCCGCAGTGGTGGTTGGTAAAGATGAGGCCCTGGTTGCTTACGATCTCGCCGGTACAGCCGCCTCCAAAGATGATGATGGCATCTTTCAGTGAGGCTTTATTGATGCTGTACAGTTGTTCATTGGTCAGCTTCAGTCCTTTCTTCACCATATCATTATATACCTGCTGGCCAAGCAGCAAAGGCAGCCACATACCCTCATCGGCCATGGAGCGGACCACCAGTGAAATGGAAAGTACAATCGTTAAGAGAAACTTCTTCATGTGTTAGGAATTTAGAGCGACAAACCTACGGAAAATAGCTCATGGCTCATAGATCATAGCTCATGGTTCATGGCTCATAGCTCATAACTCGTAACTCTTAACTCATGGCTCATAGCAGGCTGATCCTGATCCCCAATAACCCAATTCCCCAATAACCTAATTGCCTAATATCCCAATATCCCCGATTGCCCAATTCACAATTGCCCAATTCATTATCTTACACCATCAAACCACTGCAGATGACCCGCAAGACCATTTACTTCCTGCTCCTGTTGATCCTGGTAATTAATTCCTGTAGTAAAAAAGGAGGAACTGATACACCGCCTCCGCCACCATCTGTGCCCGGCTGTGCCACCTTAAGTGCTCCGGCGCATAACAGTATCACCACCAGTACATCGGTAATGCTCAGCTGGTCGGCCGTGAGTGGTGCCACCGGGTATGATGTGTACGTAGGAGCTTCGCCGACAGCGCCATCAGTAGTGGCTGCCAATGTTACCACCACGACTTATACCTATGTGGTTCCTTCATCCACCAGCGCCACCTATACCTGGTATGTGGTGCCAAAGAATGCAGCAGGGGGCCCCACGGGTTGTGCAGCAGGGGCGTGGACGTTCAGCTATGCAAACATATTTGCCCCGGCCCCATTCGGTTATTACGTGGTGGGTTATTTCCCTTCTTACCGCAGTCTGACCGATGTGCCGGATATCAAGTTCCGGATGACGAGTGTGGTGGTATATGCTTTTTACGGGGTAAATGCCAGCGGCACCCTTTCCGCACCTTCTTCACCCGCTGCCACGTTGGCGGCTGTACGGGATAAGGCAAGGGCCAACAATGCAAAAGTGCTGCTCGGTATCAATGATGGCAGCGGAGATGGTAAGACCAACTTTAAAAACATGGCCGCCACCGCCACCGGCCGCACCAACTTCATCAAAGAAGTGATGAACCAGGTACGTGCCAGCAACCTCGATGGCGTGGATATGGATTGGGAGTTTCCCACCACATCAGATGGTACCGACCTCACTTTTACCAATCTCATCAAAGAGCTGTCAGATTCCCTTCACCGCGATGGCCGTTATTATTTATCCTGCGCCATCACAGCAGGCAAATATGCCGGCGGCATCCGTGATGCAATACGCAGCGAGATATTTCCTTATGTTGATTTCTTCAACATCATGGCCTATGATGATTTCAACACCTCGGTGCCCTACCGCCATCACAGCGATTATGCGCTGGCGCAAACCTGTCTGAACTACTGGCTCACCACCCGTAGCATGCCGGCGGCTAAAGCAGTGTTGGGCTTACCCGCCTACGGAAGGCCATCGGGCATCACGCAAACCGGCACCGTGCTTACCTATAAAACCATCCTGGCACAGGGCGGCAACCCGCTCTATGATTCAGCCACCGTTACCGCCGGCGGGTTCACCAACTACACCATTTATTACAACGGGCAGTACACCGTCAAGCGCAAGGCCAAGCTGGCAAAGGATATAGCCAATGGCGTCATGCTCTGGGAAAAATGGCAGGATGCAGCCGATGGCAATTCGCTGTTGAAAGCGGCTTGTGATACGGTGGGGAGGGCGTATTGAATTCGGGTGTCGGGTGTCAGGTGTCGGGTGTCAGGTGTTCAAAGGTTGGGATAGGTTGACCGTTGATAGTTGACCGTTGACCGGCTGCGGGTTTGAAGAGTCGCTTTGCTTTGCGCCGCTGCGGCTTTGCGAGAATTCTTTCTTCGTTCAAAGTCCGGATCGTTTTTCTGATAACAGCACTGCTTTCCCCATTGCCAATTTCCTATACTCAATTCCCATTCCCCCTGTCTATTGCCCATTGATAACTTTTCACTCCATATTTTCTTTGCTGGTATTATTTTGCAATATCATGTATCGACTACTGCTTATCATAGCAGCACTGATGATTGGCAGTGCAACAATTGCGCAAAGCAGTTTCCAGACGATCGTGCCGGCAAAACCGGTGGTAAACGGCGAATCATTTACGGTGCAATATGTGCTGAAGGGAGACATCCGGGAGCCCGAAGTTTTGTTGCCCGATTTCTGGCCCTGCCGGCTTATTTCCGGTCCTGATATACATGTGGTATCAAACGGCAGCTATCCTACAAGGAATTATGTTTTTACATTGCAGGCTCCCGGCATTGGTCGCTACAGGATTCCCGGTATTATTATCAAAAGTGAGGGACAACGTTTGCAAAGCGAAGGTGGCTGGGTGCAGGTAACGGAGCGGGATAAGCATATGCGCCTCACCCAGCAAGAAGCCTCTTCTGACTACTACCTTGCCCCCGGCGAAAATGCCCGGGAAAAGATCAGGAAAAATCTCTTTGTGAATGTTTCGGTCAACACAAAGACCTGCTATGCCGGACAACCAGTGACGGCCACTTTTAAATTATACTCCCGTCTTGAATCGAAATCAGACATTGTAAAGAATCCCGGTTTTTATGGCTTCACCGTGTATGATATGGTAAGCCTGGATGATAAGGTGGTAACCACGGAGGAGATCAACGGCCGCCTTTTTGATGTGCATACTATCCGTAAAGTACAGTTATACCCGCTGCAGCCCGGCGTTTTTTCTATTGATGCCATGCATATAAAGAACAAAGTGGAGTTTTCACGAAGCGCTGTCTATAAAAAAACGGAGCAGGAAATCATTGAGGGACTTGCAGGAGGCGCCGACGATAAAAACAATGATCCGGATGTGGAAGTGGTGGAGACTGACATTGAAACTGAACCGGTAAATATTACCGTGAAACCTTTGCCGGAAAAAAGTAAACCGGCTGATTTCAACGGTGCTGTGGGGCGGTTCAATATAAAGGCCAACGTTTCTGCCGGGCAACTGGCAAAAAATGAAGAAGGATTTTTGGAGGTGACCATATCAGGGAGTGGCAACTTTATACAACTGGAAGCGCCTGTTATCAACTGGCCTTCTAACCTGGAAGGTTTTGAGCCGGTGATCCGCGACTCGCTTGACAAGAATGGCGTGCCGTTGCAGGGAAGCAGGACGTTCCGGTATGCTTTTGTATCGGGTATTCCGGGAAATTACAAGGTACCGGCTATCCGGCTGTCGTTTTTTGATCCCGGCGATGGTGCCTTTCATTCTATTCAATCTGAAGAAACCGCATTAAGTGTGAGTAATGAAGCAAAGCAGGTGGCTGTGCCGGCCGGCCAGTCTGGCACCTCCATTGCTTCTGCTAATAAAAAGGCGGCCCGGACTGCAGTGGTGATCGTGGTGTCGCTGGTGCTGCTGATTCTTCTGTACTGGATCATAAAAAAGAAAGATAAACAGCCATTACCTGAGCAGGAAAAGCCAGCGCTTCCCTCGGCAGATGAGTTGCTCCAGCCAGTGATGGACGTAATGGACGGAGAAGGGAATGAATTTTATAAAGCCCTTCATACAGCTGCGTGGGATTTTCTCCGCCAGCGGTTTCATCTCAGCGGCAGTGAAATGAATAAGCAGTTCGCAGCCGGTAAAATGAAACTGGCCGGCGTTGATGATGAATTGTCCATACGCTTTTTTGCGATGCTGTCGCAATGTGAACAGGGACTATATACAGGTGCGGCCCTTGAGGAGGAGAAGGAAGCTTTGGTGAAGCAGGCAAAGGAAATAATGAGGAAGATGGAGGAAATGATCAGCTTAGATCATTCTGCATATTTATAGCCCACGCCCCTCACTGAGTGAAAGTATTGCGGGTTGCGGCTATCCTCTTCGAAATATTTACGGAAGTTGAGAATGAAGTTGTCTATCGTACGGGTGGTGGGATATACATTGTAGCCCCATACCGCCTGAAGTATTTTTTCCCTTGGTACCACTTCGTTTTTATTTTCAATCAGCAGCTTGAGCAGCATGGTTTCTTTTTTGCTCAATTCTATTATCTGGCCGGAAAAACCGGTGGCCTGCTGTGCTTTGAAATCCACACTGTTCTTACCAAAGGTATAGGTATCGCCAACGGTGGTTTTGTCGAGCAATTTCTTATTCTTATCAATCAGTTTGTGTACCCGTAGCAGGAGTTCTTCCAGGTTAAAGGGTTTGGTGAGGTAGTCATCAGCTCCTTTTTTCAATCCGAGCACCCTGTCAGCGCTGCTGTTTTTGGCGCTGAGTATAAGTATGGGCACATCATTATTGCTGATGCGTATGGCTTCTGTTACGTTGATGCCGTCCATTTCGGGAAGCATTACGTCCAGTATCAGCAGGTCGAAGTATTCGCCCTGCACGGCTTTTAGTGCTGCGGCGCCATCGAAGGCAGAAGTTACTTCATAGCCTTCCAGTTCCAGGTTCAGCTTCAGCGCTTCGTGAAGGTTCTCTTCATCTTCAACGAGTAATATGGATGTTTTTTTCCCGGTGGTCATAGTTTGAAAATGACGACAAAATTACTGCCGTGGGGTAAATGGTTTGTCACCGAAATGTCGGCATTATGGTCCAACGCAATTTTACGGCAAAGGTACAATCCCAGGCCGGTGCCTTTGGTTTTACGTGTATCTTCATTGCCTACCCGGTAGAATTTAGAGAAAATCTTTTTCTTTTCTTCATCGCTGATGCCGGGGCCTTCATCCTGTACCTTCAGTTCAATGCCGGAGCGGTATCTTTTCAGTACTGCTGTAATGGGTTTGTCTTTGCCGGAATATTTTACTGCATTTTCCAGCAGGTTGTTGATCATCAGTTGCAGCAGGAGAGTTTCGCCTTTTATGTCCACATCGGGTTCCACTTCTTCATTGAACTGCCGCTCGGGAAACCTGAGTCTGAAATCCTGGAGGCAATCCTGGAGCAATGCGGACAGGTTCAGCTCTTCTTTGGATGATTTATAGCCGCTACCTTCCAGCTGGGATGCTATAAGTATATTATTGGTAAGGAAATTGAGCCGCCCTGTCTCATCGAGGGTGCTGCGGATGATTTTTTTTTGTTTTTCCGGGTCGAGCTGGTATTTCTGCAGGGTTTCAAGGTTGAGCCGTGTAACAGCGATGGGAGTTTTCAGTTCGTGGGTAACGGCCATCATAAAGTTTTGCTGTTGCTGCTGCAGCCGAAGCTGTCTTCGAACGGAACGGTATACAAAGAAGGCGCCTATAAGAATTAGGATGAAGAAGGTGATGCCTTCGGCCACATATTTACCGGTGTTTCGCCGGCTTTCGGCGCTGATGAAGCGGGCGGTTTGTTCTTTTTCTGCCGGGGTAAGCGAGCCCTCCAGTGAAAGGGCATAATCCTGCTTAAGCCGGGCAATCTGCATATTTTGGCGCTGTAATGAAATAAACCACCAGGCCAGTGCGGCTATGATATAGAACAGCAGCGTCCAGTAGATGATGGTGGTGCGTCGAAGTCCCCTGATATTCTCATCGGCCATAATAAGGAGGAATTATCGTTTCTTTTCGATCCGGATACCGGCGTTCAGCACATGCTTCAGCGGATCGTCCCGCATGATCTGTTCGAGGCTAAAAGTATATTTACCGGGTTTGCGAAAGGAAATATCATTGCTGACCAGGTCCTGATGCAGGCTGATACGGTGTTCAAAAATATCATCCATGCCGCTGCCCAGCCAGCCTTTTTCATCAGAGCCCAGTTGTTTATTGATCATAAACGTGTGGACAGAATCGCTGCCTGGTGATTGTATGCCCATCTTGAGCCAGATATTATTAAAGTTGTACCTGTCGGTATGCCGTATCACCAGGAATACCTGGTAGGACGAAACAGTATCTTTTATAATAAAGGTAAAAGAGGGTTTGAAACTGCTTTTCCAGCTATGCCCCGGAATGGAGGCGGTTTTTTCAAACAGGTCTGCCGTGGTGCATGCAGAAAACACAGTAAGAATAAACAGTATAACAACTGATATACGGGAAACTGTTTTCAAACCTTGCTTTTTTACAAATTTAGGCGAAGAGAGCGAAGCAGAAAATGTAAAGAATGTTGCCTGAGTTGCTACAGCACATTCAGCACCTGTTCCTTGGCTTTTTCCAGTTCATCTTTCATCAGCACCACACATTTCTGGATGCTGGAATCGTAGGCCTTGGAACCGGTGGTGTTGATCTCCCGGCCGATCTCCTGCAGGATGAAGGACAATTTCTTTCCTTTTGCATCATCATTTTCGGCCAGTAAAGTGGTAAAATATTCACAGTGGTTTTTAAGGCGTACCTGTTCTTCGCTCAGGTCAATCTTTTCGATATAATATATAAGTTCCTGCTCAAGCCGGTTGGCATCGTAGTTTTCTTTGCCAACGTTCTCTTCCAGCAGGCGGGTGATGCCTTCCCTTATCTTTTGCTTGCGGAGCGGTTCCAGTTTTATTACTTCTTCCTGTTGTTTCAGGATGTTGCTGATGCGGGCCCGCAGGTCTTCTTCGAGTGAGCGGCCTTCATCGAGGCGGTGAATATTCAGGTCTTCGGCGGCAGAGAGTAACACAGCTTTGAATTCTTCCCACTCCTTATCTGTCAGTGTATCGCTGTTTGGTGTTATCACTTCGGGCAGTTTTACCAGGGTGCTGAGGATATGGGAAGGATCGAGGCCAAGCTGGGCCGATAGTTCTGCCAGCGGCTGGTAATAGGCGCGGGCCAGGTCGGTATTGATGGTAACAGGTTTGGCGCTGCCGGTATCTTTCAGGCTGATCATACAATCCACGCTGCCACGGCCCAGTTTTTCGGAGAGCAGACGGCGGATATCAAACTCAAAGGGTTTTAAGAATGCCGGCAGTTTCAACTGCAGTTCAAATTGTTTTCCATTGAGGGATTTAATGTCAACCAGGAATGTTTTGTTGCCAACACTTTTTTCTGCCCTGCCAAAGCCGGTCATTGATTTCAGCATGTATCTTTTTTTAGGTTGTTGTAAAGGTATCTGAAATAAAGCATTTCCGCGGATAAGGTGAAAAAGCAGCAATGCGTCTGTATGAAATAAGAAAGCATCCCGCTTTGACAAAGCAACTCACCTGGTCTTACTTACTTTCATTTCCCGGTGGTGGTTGCGGGTATTAACGTGCGGACTGCGATACAACTGAAGATGCCGGAATGCGGAAGTTATCATGCATCATTACGATTTACACCAGGCAGTGTTTATTTTTTCATTGGGGAAAGTGCAAAAAAAATCCCCTCGTTTGACCGAAGGGATAATATATGGATGGGTTAGTAAGTACGGGAAACGAATTTCCCTGCACAATATTAGAAATAAATTTCTTTAACCAAAAAAATTTTCCAAACTATTTTATTAACATTTTAAAACTGTTTGTGGATAAACCTGAACAATCACTGTCGTATATTTTTTTGGTTACGGCAATTGCAATGCATCAGTTGCTTCATCAGTACAACAGAATATGAAATGTAATGATGGAAGAAGGTATTATTCAACGGTTGTAATTAATGTGTTTTCAGAAGAGAAACCGGTTAGTATAAGTTTGTTTGGTGCAATGATGAATAACTGAGAATTGATTTTGATCATTCAATAAGCGGTTATCAGTTTCAACTGCTGCCACTGGTTTAGCCGTTACCTTTGCACCGGTAATACATTTTACCGGCTAATATAAAACCGATCATATGCGATTTGAACAACCTGTTCCCGTTACCACCATTGCCCAGCTTATCGGGGCCGAACTGGCCGGTAACACCAATGGGCTTGCCACCGGCATCAATGAACTGCATAAAGTGGAAACTGGTGATATCGCCTTTGTGGACCACCCAAAGTATTATGATACCTGTATTCAATCAGCAGCCAGTTTTATTATCATTAATAAGAAAACGGAAGTACCCGATGGCAAGGCGCTGCTGATCGTGGAGGAGCCTTTTGAAGCCTATCTTAAGATCGTGAATTTTTACCGGCCCTTTGCGCCTTCTATGAAGATGATAAGTGATACGGCAGTTATCGGCGAGGGTACTGTGATAATGCCGGGAGCCTATATCGGCAACCATGTGGTGATCGGCAGTCACTGTATCATTCACCCTAATGTTACCATACTCGATCATACCATTATCGGCGATCAGGTGATCGTTCAGGCGGGCACGGTGATCGGCAGCGATGCTTTTTATTATAATAAGAAGACAAACCGGGAGATTCATTATAAGAAGATGGACAGTTGCGGCAACGTGGTAATCGGCAACGGGGTGGAAATTGGCGCAAACTGCACCATTGACCGTGGGGTGAGTGCAGCAACCCGCATTGGTGCAGGCACGAAGATCGATAACCTGGTACATATTGGCCATGATACGGAAGTAGGAAAGAATTGTCTTTTTGCGGGGCAGGTGGGTATTGCCGGTGCCAGCACCATTGAGGATAATGTTATTCTTTGGGGCCAGGTGGGTGTAAGTAAAACCCTGACGATCGGTAAGGATGCCATTGTATATGCACAAAGCGGTGTGAAGGATTCCATTGCCGGTGGTAAAGTGTATTTTGGCTCGCCGGTGGAAGATGCCAGGGAGAAGATGAAGGAACTGGTATGGATCAAACGTATTCCCAAACTATGGGAAAAGGTGATGGGAAAATGAGTGATTGCTGCAAGGCGATATGATGGATCTTAACTAAGAACGTCAATCCGGGTTGTAATCGTAAGGTAAGAGGTCGCCCAGATTTTTCCAGCTCCAGTAGCCCTGGTTTACCCAATCCTTCTGTTCATAAAAATACCCGTTTTCCGTGATGGCGATACTCTCCTTAATGTCAATGTAGGAAATAAGATAAGGCACGGATTTGGGGAGGCCCATTTTTTTCAGGTATTCAGGTTCCGGTCTTTTTTTGGTGTAGGTCACGCTTATTTTTCTTGGATACCATATTTCGATCTGCATGGTGCTGTCGAGTGCGCCATAGTATAGGGTATCGTACACGTCTTTTACCTTATTGAATTTCTTATTGTCGTTTTCATCCAGCAGGTCAATGATCCAGCCATCTTCAACAACGGTGCTGTCGTAATAGCTGCGCATAAACTGGAGTTTTGAACCTTCATAGGCCTTCTTGCGGTTGCCGGCCCATACGGCTTTCAGGCTGTCGCTGCCCTCCATTTCAGCAAAAAGGCAATAGCCGCGGTATGAGTTTACATCGGTGTTGTAATAATAAACGAATGAGTCGAGCTGGTACTGGATATTATAACCAAGTGCATTATTAGCGATTTTTACAGCCTCTGTGGCGAGCACTTTCAGTTTATTGCTTCGTTTGTAATAATAAAACTTCAGCACTTCGGGATTCAGCAACACACATTTGCCGGCATTGGGAGTGGCGCCTATAAAATTGCGGATAAAGAAATCGCCATATTTGGCAAGACCATCGGCCACTTCATTTGTGTTTTTCAGAACCACTTCACTCATGCTCCTGTCTTCCTTTACCAGCAATACTTCTGTTTTTGTATTCTCGCTTACCCGTATAAGCTGGGTTTTATAACCCGTATAGCTGAAGATGAGATCGTAGCCGCCTGCTTTAAGTTCTAATGAAAACTCACCCTGTTTATTGGTGGCTGTGCCCAACGTGGTATTCTGGCAAAATACAGAGGCGCCGGACAATGGTTCGCGGCTGGCAGAATCAAGTATCAAACCGGATACGGTAAACTGTGCTTTTGCTGAAAACGAAACAAGAAAGGTAAGGACCAGGGAAGAGAGCAGAAATTTTTGCATAGAAAATAATTGCGGTTTAAAGATAGGGCCAAACGCTGTACAGTTGCATCAAATACCATTCCCGGAAAGGATAAATGAAAGGGCTGGCCTGTTTATACGGCATTCATCAGGGGCATTCTTCTTTATATAAAGGGAAATTTACCTGTTATTGTTGGTGGTCTGCAACTGCTGCAGGTATTGGTGGCAGGCTTTGCTGATCGTTTCTTCCAGCGGGGTATATTGAAAGCCGGGCAGTGATTGCAGCATCTTCTGATTGTCGAACCATGTTTTGCTTTGAGCCACACGGGCACTTTCTTTTGTAAGCAATGGTTTTTTCCCGGTAAAAAGAGATTTGATCTTTTCCAGCCGCCAGGCAAGCCCGAGCATGAATGGTGTGGCCAGCTTTGACGGGCCTTTCCTGCTGAAACCGGCTGCAATGGTGTCTTGCAGTTTTTTAAAAGGCCAGGTATCTCCGTTTACAATGAAGCGTTGTGCTGTAATATCACTTTCAAGCACCAGCAGGGCAGCTTTTGCCACATCTTCCACATCCACAAAACCGTTGATGCCGGGTGTATACCATTTGAATCCATTGTATACCTGGCGAAAGATGGCGCAGCTGCTGCTGTGCCAGTCGCCATAGCCCAATATGGTAGCCGGGTTTAATATTACAGCATCCAGTCCTTCGGCTGTACCCCGCCACACCTGCAGTTCTGCTTTGAACTTGCTGATGGCATAATGTGTGTTGGTTTTACTTTCCTCCCATTTCTTTTCTTCGTTTACATGGCCGCCATGCGATGTTCTGCCAAGTGCTGCCACCGAACTGATATGCACCAGGCGCCGTACATTTTTTTCGAGCGCCATGTTCACCACGTTGGCTGTTCCTTCCACGTTTACCTGGTACATGTCTTTCCTGTCTTTTTTCAGAAAAGACACCACAGCGGCTGAGTGTATCACCGCATCTGTTCCTTCCATAGCATCCTGCAGTGCCACCACATCGAGCACATCTCCTTCCACCCATTCCACTTTATCAAATACAGCAGCGGGCAACCAGGCAGGCAGTTTTTTACTGCGGCGGATGGCTCTTACAGTGTAGCCTTTTTCCACCAATTCTTTTATTATATAGGAGCCAAGGAATCCGGTGCCACCCGTTACCAGTATATGCCTGTTTGATGAGTCGGTTGCTGTCATAGATAGTGCCGTTACTGCTCTTACTGCGTGTAATTGTAATATCCTTCTTCTGTTTTTTTGCCGAGCTTTCCTTCTTTTACTTTTTGTTCCTGTATATAGGAGGGTTTCAGGCGTTCGGGTTGTCCCATTTGTTCATAAACAGAACAGCTTACCGCATAATTGATATCGTTGCCGATAAGATCCATCAGTTTGAACGGGCCCATTTTAAAGCCGGTGGCTTCCAGCAGCCTGTCGGCCTGTGCAACGCTGGTATATTCTTCTTCCACGAGTCTGAGCGATTCGATATAAAATGGCCGGGCCACCCTGTTTACAATAAAACCAGGTGAGTCTTTGCACAACACGGGTGTTTTTCCCATCCGGGAGGCGAGGTCAAAGATGGCGGCTGTTGTCTGGCTGTTGGTATAGGAGGTATTAACCACTTCCACCAGTTTCATAATTGTAGCCGGGTTGAAAAAATGCATCCCGATCACCCGTTCCGGTCTTTGTACCTGTGCTGCTATGGTGGTGATGGAAAGTGAGGAGGTGTTGCTGGCAAAGATGCAATCGCTGTGATTCAGTTCAGCCAATTGGTTGAACAAAGCGATCTTTACGTCTGGCTTTTCCACCACTGCTTCAATGAATACATCGGCGAGGCAGGATTGAAGATCATCGGTAAAATGAAGGCGGGTCAATACAAGCTCTTTTTCAGCAACACTGATTTTGCCTTTTTCAGCCAGTGCTGTTAAGTTTTTCTCTATGCTGTTTTTTGCCCTGGTGAGTACTTCCGGGTTTACTTCATATATCAGCGTGGAAAATCCTGCCTGTGCAACAGCCTGCGCTATTCCTGCGCCCATGGTGCCTGCGCCGCAAACACAAATTCGGTTGATTGTCATCAGGGAAATGGTTAGCAATGCAAATATATTGTTTGTAAGCGGGGGATAAAGCTGTTATATTGCAGCTATGTTATTTTAATAAGTTTTTTTACCTTTCTTAAAATTTTTATGGAAACCAACCAACCAACTTCTCAGCCGGTGTATGCCCCGGCCTCTGCTGCACCCGGTATGTTCGGTACCAAAGTGCCTTCTGCTGTAGCTTTTGCTGCGGGTATATTATTATTCCTGATGCCGTTTGCCGACATACGTTGTGGCGGTTTTAAGGTGGCCCAAAAGTCAGGGCTTGATTTTGCCTTGAATAATGAATGGAAAATTGCGACAGGTGGTTTTGGCGGAGATACCAAAACTGATAAAGCTTTGTCAGCCGGAAAAGAAGAAAAAGGCAACACGCAATATTATATTATCGGTGCGCTGGGACTTGGTGTATTGGGGTTGATGCTCACCTTTGCCGGTGCCAAGGCCGGCGGCGGAGGTGTGGTGACCGGAGTACTGGCGGCTGGTGCGCTGATCGCTTTTATGATAGAACTGAAAAAGAACTTTGCTAATTCATTGCGGCAACAGGCCATTGAAAAAGCAACGGAGAAGACAAATGATTTTGGCTTTAACAGCCTGGATGATGCTAAGGCCGTGCTTACCATCACACCGTGGCTGTATGTGGCTATTGTCGCATTCCTGGCGGCTGCTTTCTTCTGTTATAAACGAATGTCGGCACCTAAATAATTTTGCAAGTCAACCCTTTTTTAATAATTAAACCAACCAACAATGAACAAAAAAATGTTAACTATGGTGCTTGCAGTAGTGCTGCTGGCAGCCTTTTTTCTGCCCTATTACCAGGGTTTTGTAGGAAAAGTGAGTGGATTTGATATCGTTAGCTCAGGAGGTGGAGGATGGGAGAAATATGTATTACTGATTATACCAATCGGAGCTTTGTTATTGCTTGTTGGGGCACTTAATAATGGTAACTATCCAGGGGGACGTTCTTTACTTGTATTACTCCCTTTGTTAGGTGTTTTGTTTCTGTTGATTATTGCTCCCCTTATTAATGGAGTGCCTTTTAAATTTATACTGCAGGCCATTGGTAAAGGTTATGGCATTGGATTGTGGATTACTATTGCGGTTTCGCTTATACTTCCATTTTATAATCCTAAAGATTAATTTTTGTTATGCTGATAAAAAGGCTGCCCCAACCGGCAGCCTTTATTTTTTTCGCCTGTTGAATTAAAAATAACTTTGGCACATGCGTAAGCTGATTCTATGCCTTTTCATTTTTAGTTTTTTTAATGCGGGTGCTCAAACCTTCGACCGCTGGGCGCAGGTGGTGGGCTGGGATGGCGTTACCCACTGGTCGAGGTATATGATACATATGCCGGCTTACCAGGGGCCTAATTCATTGCCGGTTCCTGCCCTTACCAATGGAAGCATAGACAGCAACTTCTCGGTGATGGCAGGCGGGCAGCTTCATTTTTCCAAAGGAGATAAAACGCAGAATGTTGTTATAAAGGCCAACTATTGTTTGGTAAAAGATAAGATCGCTTTTGATCTTGCCTGGGTGCCTTACGAACGATACACCATGAATGTGGCCACCAAAGAGAGGCGGCATGTGTTTGTGCAGTTTTTCGACGACCAGGAAGCGGCAGGAGAAATTCATCTTAATACCAATATTCAATTGCTGAACAAATGGCGAAAGGATATTCATCTTGCCTTGCGGATCGGTTACCGTATTCCCTGCGGGTCGGGTTTTGGTGCGGCGAGATACACTGATGGGTCGGGTTATTATTTTGACCTTTCTTTTGGTAAACAACTCGGGCAATCGCCGCTGAAGTGGATCGGTATGGCAGGTTTTTACAACTGGCAGATAGAATCAACCGATCATAACCAGGATGATGCCTTCCTGTTTGGTACGGGGCTGGAATGGAATACCGAAGGTCTGCGTATGCAAAGCTATGTGGCGGGCTATCTTGGTTATCTTGAAAAAAGCGGCGACAAGCCGGTGGTGTTCAGGTTGAATGCAGAGAAAAAATTCAGCCGGTTTGCTTTACAGGCCGGTTTTCAGAAAGGCCTGCATGATTTTGATTTCACGAGTGTGGAGTTTGGCGGGAAGTATTTTTTCAGCAATTAATAAATCTTGCCACATAGTAAGAAACCCACAAAGACATTGCTGAATAGCACCCCGCTATATCGCACTGGTAAACTGTTTCAAAAACCGCACATCATTCTCACTGAACAGGCGCAGGTCGTTTACTCCATATTTCAGCATGGCGGGCCGTTCGATACCCATTCCGAAAGCGAAGCCGGTGTATTTGCCGGGGTCTATATTACAGTTGGATAATACATTGGGGTGCACCATACCGCAACCGAGGATCTCCACCCAACCTGTTTTTTTGCAAATATTACAACCGCTGCCGCCACAGATAAAACAGGTTACGTCCATTTCGGCACTGGGCTCGGTAAACGGAAAGTAAGAAGGGCGAAACCGCACTTTCACATCCTTGCCATACATTTCTTTTACAAAGAAGTAAAGCGTTTGCTTCAGGTCGGCAAAGGAAACATGCTCATCAATATACAAGCCTTCCACCTGGTGAAAGAAGCAATGGCTGCGGGCACTTACTGTTTCATTGCGGTACACCCTGCCCGGCATCAGCATACGGATGGGCAGTTTTCCTTTTTCCATTTCACGTATCTGCACACTGCTGGTGTGGGTTCGAAGTACCCAGTCGGGATTTTGCTGTACATAAAATGTATCCTGCATATCACGGGCAGGATGATGTTCGGGCAGGTTGAGAGCGCCGAAGTTGTGCCAGTCGTCTTCTATCTCCGGGCCTTCAGCCACGGCAAAACCCAGTCGCTGGAAGATGGAAACAATACGATTCTTCATCAGCACCACGGGGTGGCGGGAACCCAGCGGCATTTCATCGCCGGGTAAAGAAAGGTCAATGCGGGCGGTTGAGGAAGAGGCTGCTCCGCCGGCGGCTTCCTTGAGGGTTTCGTAGGTGGTTTCGGCAAATATTTTGAATTCGTTCAATGCCTGTCCGGCTTCTTTTTTCAATTCGGGAGCCACGGTTTTCATTTCGCCCATTATGGCTTTTACCAGCCCTTTGGTACCCAGCCATTTTATGCGGAACTCTTCCAGTTGCTGTGCATCGGCAACCGGGGTGCTTGCGATTTCTTTTTTGTAGGCGTCTAATTTGGTCAGCAAATTTTCCATGAGGGGGCAAAGATAAGCTAAGAGGGAATTAGCTAAGAGAAGAAAAGAGAAAAGGAGGCAAAGAGTAATGCGGAATGGCTTCAGTTTTGGCGGAGTTTTCGGCTAACTCTTTATCTTTTTCCTCTCTTTTAACCTCTTAGCTTTATAAATGTTGATCGCATATTTTCTCTGAAGGTCAGGGATTGGGCTAAGAGGAAAAAGGAGGGGAAAGAGGCAAAGAGTATTGCGGAGTGGTTGCGGTTGTAGCAGGGTTTTCAATTAACTCTTTACCTTTTTTATCTCTTTTAACCTCTTAGCTTTGTAAACATGGACCACCTCAACATCTCCGACTTCCTGGAACCGGTAAACCTGGCTGCTATTTCCCATGATGAAGGATTTAAAGAAGGACAGTTGGGCCGCATAGCCGATGTGTACCAGGATCAGTTTCCCGATTTGGATGAAGCGCAACTGGTGATCGTGGGGTGTGGTGAACAAAGAGGCAGCGGGCTGATACATGGGCAGAGCGATGCGCCGGATGTGATACGCCGTCATTTTTACTCCTTATTTTACTGGCATACGGATATCAAGGTGGCCGATGTGGGCAATATAAAACCCGGCGCCCTTTTTACCGATTCGTATGCCGCATTGAAAACAGTGGTGCAGGAACTGATGAATGATGGTAAAACGGTGATCATCCTTGGCGGCTCGCATGACCTTACCCTTTCGCAGTACCATGCCTATGCCGATAATAAGAAACTGATAGAGGCCAGTTGCGTGGATGCGTTGATAGACCTGAACCTGGAATCACCTTTCCGCCACGAAAACTTCCTGATGGAAATGCTGACGGGTGAGCCGAATATACTTCGTCATTACAACCATATTGCTTTCCAGAGTTATTATGTACATCCGCGGATGCTGGAAACGATGGATAAGCTTCGGTTTGATTGCTACCGTGTAGGCAGTGTAAAGGAAACCATTGATGAAATGGAGCCGGTGGTTCGCAACAGTAATATGTTCAGCTTCGATATATCGGCCATTGCCAGTGCTTATGCGCCGGCGAGCAGCATTTCGCCCAACGGACTGAATGGCGAAGAGGCCTGTGTGCTGATGCGCTATGCAGGTATGAGTCCTA
Organism: Chitinophagaceae bacterium; assembly: GCA_016787125.1. Classification (GTDB taxonomy): domain Bacteria; phylum Bacteroidota; class Bacteroidia; order Chitinophagales; family Chitinophagaceae; genus JJ008. Next base: position 21,406 of record JAEUVM010000136.1, read on the forward strand.
ACGTGAGCAGTATCGGAGTGTATGGATATAATGTGCAGCACGACCGGGATGAACTGACCGCCAAACAGATCAGTCACATGCTTTGGTATGTGTTGGATGGAAGAAGCCGCGGCCGCCGGGAAGCTTCGCTGGATGAGCGGGATTCCTTCAACGAGTATCACACTGCTTTTGCAGAAGTGGAAACTGTTTTTCTCCAAAGTAAAAAAACGGGCCGCTGGTGGATGCAATTGCCTGATAAAAAATATATCGCCTGCAGCTATAAAGATTATCTGCTGGCCAGCAGCAATGAAGTACCGGAAAGATGGTTAAGGGCGCAGGAGAGAGGGTAGTACCCCCCTGTCCCCCTGAAGGGGAGACTTAGGTCGTCTGTTCACTTCCATTTGCTTTATTTATTGATAGAGTACGTTCGTAATTTGTTTCCCGGCAACAGTTTTTCATGGCATCTTCGTTGCGTCGCACTCTTCAGCTACATGAATTCTATTCGGCATAAAAACCATCAAACAGGGTTTTTCAATTAAATTGTAGTTTCAAATCTCCCCTTTAGGGGCATAGGAAATATTCATACTAAAAGAAACTACCATGGGGGTTCAAACAGGTATCTGTTCTTATGGGATGAGTGGAAAATTGTTTCATGCACCGTTTATCGAAGCGCATCCGGGGTATGAGTTGGCGGCGATAGTGGAAAGGAATAACAACGACTCAAGGGAAAGATATCCTCATACAAAGTTGTACCGTTCGGTGGAAGAGATGGTGGCGGATGATTCGTTGGAGCTGATCGTGGTCAACACACCCACGCACCTGCATTACCAGCAGGCTAAGCTGGTGCTGAATGCCGGCAAACACCTGGTGATTGAAAAACCATTTACCATTACTGTGCAGGAAGCAGAAGAACTGACAGCCCTGGCTGAAAAGAATAATTTATTTATCAGCGTGTATCAAAACCGCCGCTATGATGGCGACTACCGTGCCGTAAAAGATGTAATTGAGAAAGGATTGCTGGGTGAAATACGGGAAGCGGAGATACGGTTTGACCGCTACCGGCCATCTTTCAGTGGAAAACATCACAAAGAAGGTGACCTGCCCGGCGCCGGTATTATTTATGATCTGTCGCCGCACCTGGTTGACCAGGCGATACAATTGTTCGGTTTTCCGAAGGCGGTTTTTGCCGACCTTATCAAAATGCGGGATGATGTGGCGGTGCCGGATTATTTTGAGATCTTGTTTTATTACGACAGGCTGAGAGTAAGGTTAAAAGCTACCTGTATTGCCCGTGAATCAACGTATGCGTATGTATTACATGGGATGAAGGGAAGTTTTTTGCAACAGCGGTCGGATATGCAGGAACAGCTATTGCAGGTGCCGGTAAAGCCAACGTTGGAAGACTGGTGTCCGCCTCCGGAAAGTCCCGACGGACTGCTGCATACAGCAATCAATGGTGAGGTGATCAGAAAAGAAACCACTTCTCTTCCCGGCAACTATATGGGTTACTATGATGATGTGTACAAAGCACTGACCGGTGATGGCCCCAACCCCGTACCGGCGGTGGATGGTATCCGCAATATGCGCATTATAGAAGCGGCGCTGGAGAGTATGGAGAGGGGGAGGGTGGTGAAATTCAATTAATAATTAGTAATTAAGAATTATGAAGGATCGTTTCAAACCGGGAAGTATTCAATTATTAATTACTAATTATTCATTATTGATTTTGCTGTTTTCCGCCTGTTCTGTTGAGAAGAAAATAGCCCGGTCAGTTGAAGCTGACGTATTGACCAGTAAAGCATTGCAAACTGCACATGTCGGTATCAGCATATTTGATCCAGCTACAGACAAGTACCTGTACAATTACCAGGGCGATAAATATTTTGTGCCGGC
>JAEUVM010000740.1 GCA_016787125.1 Chitinophagaceae bacterium
GGTGCAGTGCCGAACGAAAAGATAACCTGGGGCAAGCTGGATATCAATACACCCAAATTCATTGTGGAGAGTGATGCTACGATTGTAGCGCCGCTCATTTTTGCCTGGGTGCTCGGATGGTAAACAGCTGATGCATCAAAAGGAAGACAGCCCGCCATTTTCACGGCGGGCTGTTTATATATATGGATGGAGTGGATTAAAAACTTCCGCGGCGGCGGTCTCTTCTGTCTTCCTTTCTGTCGTGTACGTCTTCCCTGCGGTCACGAACATCTTCCCTTCTGTCGCGGATATCTTCGAGGCGGTCGAGCACACCACCATTATGACGGGCATCACGGATATCTTCTCTTCTGTCGCGGATGTCTTCACGACGGTCTCTTACATCTTCACGGCGGTCACGTACATCTTCTCTTCTGTCCCGTACATCTTCGATGCGGTCGCGAACAATGCCGCGTTGGGCACTGGCAGTATTGAAGGAGCTGAAGGCGATGAATAAAAAGCCGGTAAGGAGTAAGGCTTTGAAAAATGTGTTTGTTTTCATAATGTATGTTTTTTTATTACTGTCAGGTCAATAACAGTATCATAGACGGGCAAGGACAACCCGGGTTTAATCAGGCAGTAAAACTTTGAAGATACAGGGTTTGTTATTTTGTCTTGAGTTCCCGCCTTATCCGGTGTGCTTCACGGGCATTCTGCAACCCGGCAAACAGAAGATAAATTACGATGGCTTTTCCAAACCAGCCTTGTAATAAAGTGCTTGCATCAACAGCGGCTGCATTGTATATCCAAAGACCAAACAGCACCAGCATTCCTAATATTATAGCGACCAGCGGTTCTTTGAGTGCAAGAAAACCAAGACCGATGAAAACAAAAGGAATGGTCAGTACTTCAAATAAAACCAGCGAAAGCGGGATGCCTGCCACCACCACGGCCAGCAGATTAAAGGCAAGCAATACTCCGGCAATAATAAATAGTTTGTTGCTGGTTTTCTTTGTTTCAATAGCAAGGACTTCTTTCTGGGTATCGCTGTACCCGTCGTAAATATCTGAAACGATATGTTCATGCTGCTGATCCGGTTGTTGTTCCATAATTGATATTTTCTGTAAAAATCTTAGAAAGGTCAGGTTGTGGCAAAACATTTATCTCCGGTAACAACCCCAGGATTACCCGCAGGCAATTTTATTCACCCGCTTGGCATGGCGCCCTCCTTCAAAAGCGGTGGTGATAAAGGTGGCCACCATCTTCTCTGCATCACCCTCCCGTACAAACCGGGCAGGAATACAAATGATATTAGCATTATTATGTGCCCGGCTCAGTTGTGACAATTCTTCGCCC
>JAEUVM010000041.1 GCA_016787125.1 Chitinophagaceae bacterium
CCACAGTCACCAGCGTGAATGCCACCTGGGATATCAGCGAGGCAGTGGCCGGAGGTTCCATCTGCGACCTTTCATTTGATTATAATGGTGCAGCCACAGGCGCTTCTTATACCACCGCCGGGGCACAAATTGTACACTGCAACGGTGCTGTAGCGGATTATCACAACGGCAGCGTAACGGGTACCGTGGCCAGTGGCACAGGTTTCACCACCTTCTCACCATTTGGTATCACCAACGATATTACCGTGCTGCCACTCAGCTTAACTGTATTTGATGGCAGCAAGAACGGAAACGTAAACAATATCAACTGGAAAGCAGCCTGCTCAGGCAATGGTAACTACACCTTCGAACTGCTGCGCAGCAATGATGGCACCAGCTTCACATCTGTGTATGCAATCACTGCCGATGAAGTTCGCTGCCAGCAGCCCTTTGCTTACGCCGACTTCGGCTTTACCCGCAATGCCGTGAACTACTACCGCCTGAAGATGACAGATATTGACGGCCGCATCACCTACAGCCGTATCATCCGCCTCATCAACCAGAACAGCGGTATTGACCTGGTGCAACTGATGCCAAACGTAACACACGATAAAACCACGGTGGTGGTAAGTGCAGCCAAGGCTGAAAAGATCAATGTGGTGGTGACAGACATCAACGGACGGATGGTAACCCGGCTCACTGCAAATGTTACCGCCGGTACCAACAGCATTTCACTCAACACATCATCATTCCAGGCAGGAATTTACCTGGTACAGGTACAAACACCAGAACTGAAAACGCCGGCATTGCGGCTGGTGAAACAATAAGATAGATGATAGTTGATAGTTGATAGATGATGGATGATAGTGTATCGTGAATTGACTAATTCTGCCTAATTAAATAAAGGGGTCGTGTTCTTCACGGCCCTTTTCTTTTTTTTGAAAAACGAGTCATGAGCAATGAGCTGTGAGTTTTGAGCTATGAGTTGTGAGTTACGAGTATAGTGCCTTGAACTATCAACTATGAACTACCGGCCATGAGCCATGAACTATCAGCTATGAACCACGAGCTATGAGTTACGAGTTACCAGTAGCGAGCTTCGAACTGTGAACGACCAACTATTATCCATTATCTATTACCTATTCACTGCTGTCCGGTAAAAGTCTTTTAGGTCTATTTTTTGTTAGTTTTTCCTCTGAAGAGCCATGGTTACTGGTACTTAAGCCCCCCTGATTGATAGGGGGAAGAGTTTTGTTTGTTGCTCAGACTGTTGTGGCTG
>JAEUVM010000056.1 GCA_016787125.1 Chitinophagaceae bacterium
AACCATCAAGATCATTGAAGGACCGTTCAACGATTTCAACGGGGTGATAGAAGAAGTGAACGACGAGAAGAAAAAACTGAAAGTAACCGTAAAGATATTCGGCCGTTCCACACCTGTGGAACTGAACTATATGCAGGTGGAAAAGATCAGCTAAAACTGCCTGGTAAAAATATTAATCGACATCCGCCATACCGGCGGATGTTTTTTTTCGTACATAGGTAAGCTGTCTGACAAACTGTAGGTTTATCGTGAGATAATTTTAATGTCAAAACGTCTTTCACTATGAAACCAGCTATTTTCCTGCTGATGCTTTTGTTCTTCATTACTGCCTGCAAAAAGGAAGAGCAGCAACAAGCCGTTTTTTCTGAAGCGAGGTATACTGTTACCGTTACCGGAAAATGGACAGCCCCGGCCTTTACTGTACCGCCCGGGGCACATTACACCACTTTCATAGGTATGGTGCATAATGAGCGGGCCTTATTATGGCAGGAGGGTGACAAGGCGACCTATGGCATGGAAGTGCTGGCCGAAACCGGTGGTGGCGGACCGGTTCTGGCGGAGATCGATTCAACAATAAGAACTAATAACGGGCTTTCGCTCCTGCTTTTTGTGGCGCCGGGCACCAGTACCAGTGCCAATGTCAATTTGTATTGCAACAGTAATTATTCCCGGGTAAGTTTTGCTTCCATGCTGGGGCCTACGCCCGACTGGTTTGTGGGGGTAAACGGAGTGAACCTGCACCGCAACGGCCAATGGCTGGCTGATACCACGATAGATCTTTATACACTTGATGCCGGTACCGAGGAAGGAAACGTATTTGGCTATAATAACCCGTCTACCGTACCTCAGCAGAACATCCAGGTGCTGCAGGCGGCCCAGGCCACCATACTGGCCAATGGCAACCCGACTCTGGCACCAATAGCAAGTGTGAGATTCCGGAAAAACTGACAGGGCAGTTGCCTGCCTGTGCGGCGTTTGCCTGGAGTTGACAGGTTGTATGTACCGCTTTTATAGGGGGATAAACGCCAGTCACGTACCTATAATACACCTATAGTACACCTATAACACACCTATAACTGGCCTGTAATGCATACATTTCCGGGTGGACTGGCTTCGGAGCTAAAAAAAGTCTGAAAAGCTTTGCCGGGAGGCGGTTTGCCCCTATCTTTGCCGCCCCAAATAGTTCTTTGTTATTCCTCCTGCAATTAAAAAGGAGGATAAGAAACAGACAGCCGCTATGCTATGGCTATGGCGGAAACCCGCCTTCGCTAAAGCTTCGGCGGGTAAATGGGAGACCAAGTAGGCCTGCTCTAAAAAGTTGGCAGAAAGGTCGTTAACACCAAAAAAGTTTTAAAAATGGCTAAAGAAATCAGCGGCTTTGTAAAGCTGCAATGTAAGGGTGGCCAGGCAAATCCTGCACCCCCGATCGGTCCTGCGCTGGGTTCCAAGGGTATCAACATCATGGAATTTTGCAAGCAGTTCAATGCAAGAACACAGGACAAACAAGGCAAAGTAATCCCCGTATTAATCACTGTTTACACCGACAAGAGCTTCGACTTTGTGCTGAAGACTCCTCCGGCTGCTGTACAGCTGATGGAAGCTGCCAAAATTCAAAAGGGTTCCAAAGAAAGCAACCGTGCTAAAGTTGGTAAGGTAAACTGGGACCAGGTGAAGGCTATTGCTGAAGACAAGATGCCCGACCTGAACTGTTTTACCGTGGAAAGCGCCATGAAAATGGTGGCCGGTACTGCCCGCAGTATGGGACTGAACATTGAAGGTAAAGCCCCCTGGGAAAATTAATCCCGCACGGGCACTTTTAAAACCCTTAAAGAAATTCAACAATGGCATTTGTAAGTAAAAAAAGAAAAGTTGCGGACGCTAAGTTAGACGCAAACAAAGCATACTCTTTAAAAGAAGCTTCTTCACTGGTAAAACAGATCACCACCTGCAAATTTGATGCATCGGTTGACCTGCACATCCGCCTGGGTGTTGACCCCAAAAAAGCAGACCAGGCCATCCGTGGCACTGTATCACTGCCGCATGGTACCGGTAAAACCAAAAGGGTGCTGGTACTTTGCACACCTGATAAAGAAGCAGAAGCAAAAGGCGCCGGTGCTGATTATGTAGGCCTGGACGAATTTGTTCAAAAGATCGAAGGCGGATGGGTGGATGTGGATGTTATCATTGCCACTCCTTCTGTGATGCCGAAAATTGGTAAGCTCGGTAAAGTACTGGGCCCCCGCAACCTGATGCCGAACCCCAAAACCGGTACGGTAACCAATGATGTGGCCAATGCAATCAATGATGTAAAAGGTGGTAAGATCGCTTTCAAAGTGGATAAGGTAGGTATTGTACATGCCTCTATCGGCCGCGTAAGCTTTACTCCTGAAAAGATAGCCGAGAACAGCCAGGAACTGATCAATGCGATACTGAAGGCCAAGCCTTCTTCCGCGAAAGGAACCTATGTAAAGGGTATCAGCATGGCCAGTTCAATGAGCCCCGGCATTATGATTGATGCAAAAGCATTTGTTCATTAATGGCGGTCAGGCCGCTTTGGAGTTAACCAATTTTTTGAAGGGTCTGGTTTAGCGGCCAGACCGAAAAACAAACAAAATGACTAAAGAACAAAAAAACGAAGTAATAGAAGTGCTGAAAGGCAAGTTCTCTCAGTATAACAACTTCTATGTTACCGATACTGAATCATTGACGGTGGCACAGGTGACAAAACTGCGCCGTGCCTGCTTCAACAAGCAGGTGGAGATGAAGGTGGCCAAGAACACCCTTATCAAAAAAGCACTGGAATCTCTTGACAGTGAAAAATATGCAGGTATGTATGAATCACTGCATAAAGTAACTGCCCTGTTGTTTTCTGAGAATCCGAAAGAGCCGGCACTGATCATCAGTTCTTTCCGTAAGGAGAGCAATGGTGAAAAGCCTGTGCTGAAAGCAGCGTTTATCAATGGCGATATTTATGCCGGCGACAACCAGCTGAAGGCGCTTACGCAGATCAAAACCAAAAACGAGCTTATCGGTGAGGTTATCGGTCTGTTGCAGTCACCTGCGAAGCGTGTACTGGCAGCCCTGTTGCATCATCATGAGCAGAAGGCCGGTGGTGCGGAAGCTGTTGCAGCAGAGTAATGTGAAAATCTGGAAATGTGATGATGTGAAAATGTCGCACCTTTCTTTATTATAACTACCTGTTTTCCCTGGCAGGTTTTTATGACACCCCATCAGGGGAAAGGGACAAACAATTTTTTTAATTATCCGCCGGAGTATACAACAATGAAGGCGGGAAAAATTCAAACAAAATGGCAGACGTAAAAGCATTAGCAGAAAGCCTGGTAGGCTTAACAGTAAAGGAAGTACAGGAACTGGCTGACTTCCTGAAAACAGAATATGGTATTGAGCCCGCAGCCGCTGCAGTAGTGGTAGCTGGTGGCGATGGTGGTGGCGCAGCCGCTGCAGAAGAGAAAACTGCATTCAATGTGGTACTGAAGAATGGTGGTGCCTCTAAACTGAATGTGGTGAAAGTGGTGAAAGACCTGACCGGTCTTGGTCTGAAAGAAGCCAAAGAACTGGTTGATGGCGCTCCCAAGAATGTGAAAGAAGGTGTTTCTAAAGCAGAAGCAGAAGATATTGCTGCCAAGCTGAAAGAAGCGGGTGCGGAAGTGGAGATCGCTTAATAAAAGAATATCAGAACAGTTTAATAAAGCCTCCTGCATTATGCAGGAGGCTTTTTCTATAAGGGAATGTTAAAGAGGAACGTCTGTGTTTCTTCTTGACAATTGTCAAGCTGTCTGAGGATTAGCCGGCGCATTTTTACGCTTATTAATTTTAAAACCTAATTCCAATGCGTAACTTTTTAAGCCCCTCTGTTATTCTGACAGTAGTTTATACGGCAGTTATTTTTCTGACATCCTGCCAGAAAGATCCTGATGAGACACCACCTGTGTGCCAAAAAACAATGAGTGGCCTTTCAGGCACCTATACCATGGTCAGTATGAGATACAAGCAAACACCATCTTCGGCAGAACAGGATTGGTTGCCGCTTATACCTGCCTGTGAAAGGGATAATTCTTTTAAACTGCTTGCCAGCGGCGTATATGAAGAAACAGAGGCAGGCCTGGCTTGCTCACCTTCCTCCGCAGAAACAGGTACGTGGTCGCTTTCCGGCACTACTATTATAAGTGATGG
>JAEUVM010000087.1 GCA_016787125.1 Chitinophagaceae bacterium
CATACCTGTGGCGCTCGAATTTGAACTGACAGAGAAGTATGCCAAAATGCAAAAACCAAACCGCCCGGCCATTGAAAACATTTACAACAGCGAAGACGCCAATATCAAAAAGGTATGGGCCATTGATTCATTGCGGCCGCACCGCTCTGAATACATCTATTTCAATACCGACCACCACTGGACCAGTCTCGGCGCCTATTATGCCTACAAAGCATTTTGTGTACAGGCCGGCCTCACCCCGGTAAATATTGATACCGTTGCCTCCAAAGTGAAACCTGCCTTCCTCGGGTCACTGTTTCGTCTTACCAGGGATGAAAGCCTGAAAAACAATCCTGATTCAGTACGGTATTATCTTTTCCGTGATTCACTGAATTTCTACACCGGCGGCACCACTATCGGCAACTGGATCAAATCAAAAATGTATGGCGAAGGTGCCAGCGGCGCCAACAGCTACTCTGTATTCCTGCAGGGCGACCTGCCGATTGTAAAAATGGAAACGCAGCATAAGAACGGCCGGAAGATAGCCATCGTGAAAGAATCATACGGTAACGCCTTTGCCCCTTTCCTGATCAATAATTATGAAAAAGTCATTGTGGTGGACCAGCGCTATTACACCGGCGATTTTATCGCCATGCTGAAAGCGGAAGGCATTAATGAGCTGCTCTTTATCAACAACATTTTTGCCGCACACACTCCTTTCCATATTAATAAAATAAAAGGGTTGAAGAAATAAGACCGCGGCATACACCACCCGCATCAGTATAAAACACCTGCCATGAAATTTACTACTGTCATCCTCGCCGGCCTGGTTGCCCTCACCGCCTGCAATAATTCTGCAAAGAAAAAAAATAAGGATGGAGAAGATACCAGCACGGTTAAAGTAAAGAAGGATTCGGTGGTAACACCCAGCCGTATTCTTCCCGATGATGGGCAGGTGGGAGTGAGAAAAGGCGGTGTGTTCATTTATAAAAACAGAGGCTTTGAACTTTTCAGCGGAAGCACCGGCATGGGAAAGAAATATGCGGAAGTGATAAATATGTACAGCAGGCTTAAAATTCCGGGACTGAAAATTTACAACCTTATCATACCAAACGGGTTTGAATTTGAAGTAACCGAACGGTACAAAGACCTTGTAAAACCTGCCTCCGATGCCATTAATGCCATCTTCGCGGCTGAAGACGCTGAAATAATTAAAGTAAACCCGGTGGATGAATTGAGAAGACACCGTACTGAATATCTTTATTTCAATACCGATCATCACTGGACGAGCCTCGGCGCTTACTATGCCTACCGTACCTTCTGTGGCAGCGCCGGACTTACACCTGTGTCGCTTGACAGCATCCCTTCAAAAGTAAAACCCGGCTTTCTTGGTTTCTTTCACCGGCTTACCCGCTCTGCCGTAATGAAAAACAATCCCGATTCTGTACGGTATTACCTGTTTCCCGATTCGCTGAATTTTTATATCGGCAGCAACAACATCGGCTACTGGTCGCCTTCACATATGTATGCAGAACAGGCCAGTGGCGACAACAGCTACTCCGTATTTCTGCAGGGAGATCTTCCCGTTTGTAAAATGGAAACACAACATAAGAACGGAAGAAAGATCGCTATTGTAAAAGAATCATACGGCAATGCCTTTGCACCTTTCCTGATCAACAACTATGAAAAAGTGATCGTGGTGGACCAGCGTTATTACAAAGGTGATTTTGTGGCCATGCTGAAGGCTGAAGGTATCAACGAGCTGTTGTTTCTCAACAACATCTTCGCCGCACATACCCAATTTCATATTGATGATATAAAAGGACTTGGTTTCAAAAGCGCAGCAAAAGCCGGTAAGTAACCATGTTACAGTTTCAGGTTCTTGTGTACCCAGGCCACTTTCGGCTTTAGTTCCTTCGTGTATTTATCGCCTGTGGCATAGCCCACACTTTTCAGGAAATCGTAATAAGTGTCCTTCGGGTGTTTTTTCCGCCACTTGGGATAGCGTTTGTCCTGCCATGTTTTATAATAAGCGATACACTCTTCATCCGAATTGAACTTCTTGCATTTGTTTCCTTTAATGTAAAAACCAAAGAGGTTGTGATAACGCAGGCAGCATTTTTTGCAGTTGAGGTTGCCTGTTTCCTGCAGGCATTGGGCTATTACAAAGTCCGGGTGCTGAATACCGGCAGCTTTTATCTGCTCATAAACTGCCTGGATTTTTGCCACGTTGATCTTCTGCGCA
>JAEUVM010000132.1 GCA_016787125.1 Chitinophagaceae bacterium
TCACCAACCATGCGAAACCTTCGTGGATGCCCGCGACAAAAACACCTTCAGCAGTTTCTTACAGCATGCCGCCACAACAGGCATAGCACAAACAGATATCCGCTTGACCGCCGCCGGCAACACCATACCCTATAGCTTTACAGCCCTGCGCACCACTTACGAAGCAGCACCCGCCATCCTGCTTACCGGCACCGACAGCAGCGCACAAAAAAGGGCCGCCGAAGAAATGCGACTCTCAGGCGAACGATACTTCCTCACCACACGGGCTACCAATGATATGATCTGGGACTGGAACCTCCTCACCAATGAGATCTGGTGGAACTATAATTATAATGTGCTCTTTGGCTATGGCGCCGAAAATACCCAACACCATATCAGCTCCTGGATGGAAAGCATACACCCCGACGATAAAGAAAGGGTGATAAAAGGCATTTACAAAGTCATCAACTCCGGAGAAAAATACTGGACAGATGAATACCGCTATCTTAAAAGCGATGGCGCCATACTCCACATGTACGATCGTGGCTATGTGGCACACGATGAAGAAGGAAAACCCTACCGCATGATCGGCTCCATGCTCGATATTACCGACCGCATCCGTGCCGAAGAAGCCCTCCGCGAAAAAGAAGAACGATACCGCAACCTCGCCGCCAATGTACCCGAAGGCATATTCGAAACAGATATCAACGGCGATACCATTTATGTTAATGATAAACTCCTCGAATATACCGGCCGCACATTCGAAGAAATGCTCCGCACCAACTGGATAGACTGCGTGCACCCCGACGACAGGCAACAACTCATCGCCCTCTGGCAACTTGACCTTGTACAGAAAAAAGAATCCTCGCAGGAATACCGCCTCGTATCTAAAAACGGAAACGTATTATGGGTAAAAGGAAAAGCCGTACCGGTATATGATAAAAACGGGAACTACAACGGCTACCTCGGCACCGTGGCAGATATCACCAGCGAAAAACTGGCCCGCATCGAACTTGCCAAGAGCGAAGAGAAATACCGCACCCTCGTTGAGCAGGCCTCCGATGCCATTTATATTGTGGATACAGACGGCCACATCATCACCGTAAACCCGGCCGCAGGCAAACTCTCCGGCTACACAGAGAAAGAACTGCTGCAGATGAACATCATGGATTTTGTTTTTCCCGAAGACCTGGTCACCAATCCTTTCCGCATCGAAGAACTCCGCCAGGGAAAGACCGTCACCGTACAGCGGCGCTTCCGCATAAAGAACAACAACATACTCGAAGTGGAATGCCTCGCCAACATGCTCTCCGATGAACGCATCCTGGTATTTGCAAGAGATATCTCCGAACGCATCCGCATACAAAACGAAATACTCAAAGAAAAAAACCTCTCCGCCTCCATCATCAACAGCCTGCCCGGCATCTTTTACCTCTATGCAGAACAGGGCGGCTTCCAGCGCTGGAATAAAAACTTTGAATACGTATCCGGCTACCAGCCCCATGAAATAGAGCAAATGAAGGCAGAAGAATTCTTTGATGAAGACGAAAAGCAAATGATGCAGCAAAAAGTGGAGCAGGTCTTTACCACAGGCATGGCAGATGCAGAAGCACATTTTTATACCAAAGACAAAAGAAAAATACCCTATTACTTCAACGGCTGGCGGGTGATGTTCGATGGAAAAGTATGTCTCATCGGCGTGGGAATAGATATAACGGAGAAAAGAAAAGCAGAACAAGAACTGCACCGCTCACACAATGATATACGCCGCCTGGCCTCACACCTCAATAAGATAAGGGAAGAAGAACGCAAACGCATCGGCCGGGAGATACACGATGAACTGGGACAACAACTCACCGCCATCAAGATGGACATGGCCTGGATAGATAAAAAAACAACGGAAGAAAACGAACTCATCAAAACCAAGATCCGCAATGTGATCAGCCTCCTCGATGGCAGCAACCGCTCCGTTCGTCGCATCCTCACCGAACTGGGCCCCGGCGTAAACGATGAAAAAGGATTGCCCGAAGCACTCGAGCGGCAAAACAGGCAGTTTGAAGAGACCACCGGCATCAGCATACAGTTTGAACAGCCCGACGCTCCGGTCATACTGCCGCAGGATACAGCCAATACACTGTTTCGCATTTATCAGGAATCACTCACCAACATCATGCGTTATGCAAAAGCAACCGCCGTCATCACCTCATTAAAGATGTCGGATGAAACAGTGGAAATGATGATAAAAGACGACGGCAAAGGATTTGACAAAAACCAGCTCCCCTCCGGCAATTCCTTCGGCATTATCGGCATGAAAGAAAGGGTGCTGGAGCAAAAAGGAACATTTACACTGCAATCAGTACCCGGCAAAGGAACCACCATCACCGTAAGCATACCATTACCAACGCCAGAAACAAAACCCAGCGAATGAAAAGGATACTCCTGGCCGATGACCACAGCTTTATACGATTAGGGCTGATACAAATACTGAAAGATGAATACCCCACGGTGGAAATAACCGAGGTGGCCGATGGCGACTCACTCGTAAAAGAAGTAAGCCAGCGCACCTACGATCTCGTCATCTCCGATCTCGACATGCCGGGCCGCAGCGGCCTCGAAGCATTGGAACAGGTAAAACTGCTGAAGCCCGATCTGCCCGTGCTCATCCTCAGCATCTATCCCGAAGAACTGTATGCCGTGCGGGTATTAAAAGCAGGGGCTTCGGGTTATTTAAATAAAAACGCCGCACCGTATGAGCTTATCAATGCCGTACAGCGCATCCTCCAGGGACGCAAATACATCACACCCGATGTGAGCGAGAAACTGCTCGGCCAGTCCGGCGCCACAGCCAAGCCACACGAAACACTCACCAACCGGGAATTTGAAATATTCAAACTGCTGGCGCAAGGCAAAACACTCACCCAGATCGCCGACGCCATGTCACTCGCCCTCACCACCGTAAGCACCCACCGCGGCCGCATCCTTAAAAAACTCGACGCCTCCTCCAACTCCGAACTTACAAGGTATGCAATCGCCCATCAACTGATAAAGGATATCGAACTGTAAGAAAATGTGGATATGTGAGAATGTGAAAATTTGAAAATGAAGCCCCCCAATTACCAAATATCCCAATTAACCAATAGCCCAATAACCCAATAGCCCAATTCCCCAACCCCACACCCGTTGATTTTTCTCTGGCATTTGTGATTTGTTATTTGGAATTTATCCTGGTATTTGTGATTTGCTATTTGGAAATTTCTCCTTGTAGTATAACTACTACCCCAATCTCCACCAAACTGCTATTGAACAATCCATCTCCCCGCCGGTTCTTTGCACTCCAATTAAAAAAGATGAAAGTACTGATCACAGATGGGTCGATCGAAATAATAGAGCGGCTTCAGCAGGCGCTCTGCGAAACAGAGCATGTGTCGGCCGTGTATGGCTCCGTAAGCTACCGCGATGGCTATTCTTTTTTCAGGGATATAAAACCATCCGTGATGCTGATAGACAGCCGCCTGGCCGACAATGAATGTGAAAGGCTGGTAAAAGATGCCCGCAGTTTAAATGACAATACAAACATCATTGTATTGCTGAACGGAGAAGATAAGCATCAGCAGGAAAAACTGCTGGCCCTCGGTGCCACCCGGCTGATGGATAAGTACCATGATTTTGAAAATATACCCGGCGTGGTAAACAGGATAGCAGCAGAAATTAAGGAGGCGAGGACAAATGGTACTATCTGATCAATACAATAAAACGATCCGGCACCTGGCAGATGCGATCTATGTATGTGATGAGGCAGGATTTATCACCACGTACAACCAGGCCGCAGCCGAACTATGGGGCCGTGAACCCCTGGCAGGAAAAGAACAATACTGCGGCGCCGAAAAAATGGTGGCAGGCAATGGGCAGGTGATATTGCCCGAACAATCGCCGGTGGCAATAACGCTGCAAAGCAGCCAACCGGCACCCGCAGCAGAAATGATCGTGTTCAGGCCTGATGGTACCACCCGCAAAGTGGTCCAGTACACCAGCCCCATATTCGACGCATGGGGAAAGCTCACCGGCGCTATCAACCGGATGGTGGATATGACAGGCAATCCTGCCACCCCGGCGTGATAAACAAAAATATTATTCCTTGGAGAACCCAAAAGCATTCCGACCTGTGTAAGATTGAAAGGCTAAGGTTAAGCAGTCCGAACCCTGTTTAAAGACCGTTTCTGAAAGAAGCGGTTTTTTTATGCCTGAAAAGCAGGCACCAAAGAAGGAAAACTAAACCCTGATGCGTCCATACAGTCACAGGGCCCGGCCACCATCATTGCCCGGTTAGCCATAAAGCCCTTATTTCGCACCTTAAAGCCACTGTATGTCACGTATTAAGCTTACGATTGCCACCCTTGTAGCCTCAGTATTCATTATTATCAGTTGCTCCAAAAACAACGACACCGGCGGCGGTGATGTTACCCCCACCGACCCCTATGCGGCCATAAAAGCCACCTTCGGTACCCGTATAGACCCCACCAACCTCGCCAATTATGCCAACCAGGCAAAACCAGCCTATATCATCAAAGAAAATACCGGGGCCAACCCCATCACCAATGCCAAAGCCACACTGGGCAGGGTATTGTTTTATGATAAGAACCTGAGCATAGATAACACAGTTTCCTGCGGCAGTTGCCATCGCCAGGAGTTTGCCTTCGGCGATACCGCCATAGCCAGCAGGGGTGTGGCTGGAGGAACAACAGGCCGCCATTCCATGCGACTGGTAAATGCCCGCTTCGCCGTAGAAACTAAATTCTTCTGGGATGAAAGGGCCGCCACCCTCGAACAGCAAACCACCAAACCCATACAGGACCATGCCGAAATGGGCTTCAGCGGACAAGCCGGCCGCCCCGGCCTCGCCGACCTCCTTGCCAAACTGCAGGCGATCAAATATTACAACGAACTGTTCAAGTTTGTATATGGAGATATTACGGTAACAGAAGCAAGGCTGCAGGAGTGCCTCGCACAGTTTGTACGTAGTATCCAGTCTTTCGATTCGAAATATGATGCGGGAAGGACGCTCGTACCGAACGACGGTGCGCCTTTCCCCAACTTTACCGCCCAGGAAAACCAGGGTAAACAGCTCTTCCTCGGACCGCCCGTATTTAACGGAGCCGGCGTACGGACAGGCGGAGGTGTAGGTTGCAACGGTTGTCACAATGCCCCCGAATTTGATATAGCTCCCAACAGCGGCAACAATGGTATAATCGGCCGTATCGGTGGCGGCGGTATCGACATCACCAACACCCGTGCCCCCGGCCTCCGCGACCTGGCCAATGCAGCCGGTCGTGAAAACGGCCCCTTCATGCATACCGGCAACCTCGCCACCATTCAGAACGCAGTCGGGCATTACAACAACATAAATATCGCACCCGGTAATACCAACCTCGATCCCAAACTAACCCCCGGAGGAAACGGGCAGCAACTGAATATGACGGGCGCAGAGATGAGTGCCGTTATCGCCTTCCTCAAAACCCTCGGCGGCAGCAATGTATACACCGATGCCAAATGGAGCAACCCCTTCCAGTAAACAGTTAATTGGGTTATTGGTTAATTAGGTTATTGGGCTATTAGGTTATTCGGCTATTGGGGGGCCTCATTTTCACATTTTCACATTTCCACATTTTCAAATTTCCAAATCAGCACATTGGCTAATTAGCTAATTACCCTGACAATCTGTCTGTTTTTTCCCCATTGGAACAACCCTTGTTATCTTGTGGCATTAACCAAAAAACGAGTGTATGCTCCAGGAAAAAGGAACGATTTCCATCAATACAGAGAACATCTTTCCCATCATCAAGAAATTTCTTTACTCCGACAATGAGATATTTCTCCGCGAACTGATCAGTAATGCAGTAGATGCCACCCAGAAGATCAAACGGCTTTCCACCCTCGGTCACTACAGCGGCGACCTGGGCAACCTCAATATACAGGTGAAGGTGGACAAAGAAACAAAAACGATCACCATCTCCGACAGCGGCATCGGGATGACTGCCGACGAAATAAAGAAATATATCAACCAGGTGGCCTTCTCAGGCGCTACCGAGTTCATGGAGAAATTCAAAGAAGCACAGGATGCCAACGAGATCATCGGCCGCTTTGGTCTTGGCTTCTATTCCGCCTTCATGGTGTCTGACAAAGTGGAAATTCAAACCCTTTCCCACCAGGAAGGCGCTGAACCCGCCCGCTGGATCTGCGATGGCAGCACCTCCTTTGAAATAAGTGAAGGCTCCCGCACCCAACGCGGCACTGATGTGATACTGTACATCAATGCCGAATCAGAAGAATTCCTCGAAGAGCATCGCATCAGCGACATACTGAAGAAATATGCCCGCTTTTTACCCGTGCCAGTTCAGTTCGGCACCAAAACAGAATCAGTACCCGATGGTGAAGATGAAGAAGGAAAACCGAAATACAAACAGGAGGAAAGGGACAATATCATCAACAATACCGAACCCATCTGGACAAAATCTCCTTCCGATCTGAAGGATGAAGACTACCTTGATTTTTACCGTGAATTATATCCCTTCTCCGAAGAGCCGTTGTTCTGGATACATCTCAATGTTGATTATCCGTTTAACCTTACCGGCGTGCTGTATTTCCCCAAACTCAAAAATGATTTTGAAGTACAGAAGAACAAGATCAAACTCTTCAGCCGCCAGGTGTTTATTACAGATGAAGTAAAAGATATTGTACCTGAATTTTTATTACTGCTGCATGGCGTGATCGACTCACCCGATATTCCGCTCAACGTAAGCCGTTCCTTCCTGCAGGCCGACAGCAATGTAAAAAAGATCAACAGCTATATCTCCCGCAAGGTGGCAGACAAACTCAGCGAGTTATATAAAAAAGACCGGAAGGCATGGGAAGAAAAATGGACCGACGTGGGCATTTTTGTAAAATACGGCGCCATCTCCGATGAAAAGTTTTATGAGAAGGCAAAGGAATTCCTCCTCTTCACCAATACAAAGAATGAACACTACTCACTGGAAGAATACAATGCAAAAGTGAAAGACTTCCAGACGGATAAAAACGGTCAGCTTGTTTATCTCTATACCGCCGACCCTGAGCGGCAGGACAGTTACATACAGGCTGCCAACCGCAAAGACTATGATGTGCTGCTGATGAACTCACCCATTGATACTCATTTCATTCACCACCTCGAAATGAAACTGGAAAAAACATCCCTGAAGCGGGTGGATGCCGATGTGGTGGAGAAGCTCGTGGAAAAGGAGGATGCCGCAAAACATACCCTCACGGAAGAAGAATCAAACCGCCTGAAAGAAGTGTTTGAAAAAGCAATCAACAATCCTTCCATGAAAGTGGAAGTGGAAAGCCTCGAAGCCGCAGCAATGCCCGTTACCATCACCATGGAAGAATGGATGCGCCGCATGAAAGACATGAGCCGGATGGGTGGCGGCGGCGGTTTCAACTTCTACGGCTCTATGCCCGATAATTATAAAGTGGCGGTAAATGCCAATCATCCGCTGGTGAATAAAATATTAAAGGCAGAAGAAGCACAGCAAACTGCAATGGCCAAACAGGCATTCGACCTCGCTATGCTGGCACAGGGATTACTGAAAGGAGCAGACCTCACAGCGTTTGTAGAAAGAAGCGTTGCTACAATTTAAGAGAATAGATAAAAACTAAGAGATAATAGTGCTTCAAAGCGGAAGAGGTTTTCGGCCTTCAGCCTTTCCATTAACGAAAAAGGCAAAACAAAAAAGCCTTTTACTTCTTTAATGAACTATTATCTGTTAGTTTTTCTCTTTTAACTATTATTCTTTTCTTGAGGAAGCTCCGGCTTCATTTCCGGATTGAATACAAGGAATTCAGGGGGCTGCGCTGACAATCGCAGCAGTTCCTGGTACTTTGTTTTCAGGTTGCGTTTGAAACGGCCAAGATAGCCAGGCACCCGCAGGTCGGTCGTGTTGATGGGCACAGCCTCAATAAGGTCATTGCCCAGGTACATCATTAACTTCATAGTATTGGATATTATCTGAAACAAATAAAGCACATCTGCCGCTTATATGCAAGCAGAGAACTACTCTGTTTAAACAGGTGTTTTTACGATAACAATTGCAGGATTGTGAAGCAGTTGCCTACCTTTAGGAACAACAATTACCAACACTTCAACCACCTGCTATGAGATTCGCTTACATTCTGGCAGCAACCATCCTGCTCATAAGCTGCAACAGCAATAAGAAACAAGACACGAAGGAAACAACAGGAATGACGGAGGAAATGGCAATGCCACCGGTCCAAACCATTGACCCGGATTCGGTTCTTTTCTCCTTCGTGTTCATGGGTTGCAACCGTGTTGACCTGAAAGACACTGCCAACCCCAACACCAATGCCTCTACCGCCAATATTCCTGAACTGCAGCGCACCTTCAATGAAATAGCAGCGCTGAACCCCAAACCCGTCTTCTATTTCTTCCTCGGCGACCAGGTGCTCGGACTGGATAAAGACACAGCCGTGCTGACCGCACAGCTCCGGGCATGGAGCCGCCAATACCAGGATCCTTCTTTTTCAGCTTTACCCGGCGCTGGCATACAAATGATAGCCATCCCCGGCAATCATGAAATGCTGTATGAAACAGAAACAAAAAAAGGAAAGAAAGAAGAAGTGCCCGCCAAACATGGGCTTGCAGCATGGATGAATGCCATGGCAGCATACATGCCTGCAGGCGTAACGATCAACCGGGTAACCGGAAAAGACAGTCTCGACAACCTGATGACCTATTCCTTTACCTGGGGCAATACCCATTTTATATTGCTCAATACAGATACGTATGATAAAAGCGGTAAGATCGGAATGGCCCCGGCAGCATGGATAGTGGCAGATATAAAAGCAGCCAGGAAAGACACCGCCGTCAAACATATCTTTTTAATGGGACATAAACCCGCCCTTGTAACAGAACCCCTTTACACTCCCGATGGAGATAAAACAATGGATGTATCCGTGGTACAGGCCCTGTGGCCGGAGATGAACAAACACCAGGTGGAAGCCATGCTCTCTGCACACAGTCACCAGTACGATCGCATTCAGCCCATTTCCGGCGGCCCTTACCAGGTAATAGCAGGCAATGGCGGCAGCCCGTATGAACATAAAGCAGAGAAAGATACCAGCCGCCAGTTCTTTGGCTATACCATCGTATATGTAATGAAGAACGGCCAGGTCCGGCTGCAAAGCATGGGCAGATCGGTAGGGCATAAGAAGTATTTGGAAACGCTGCCCCCAGGACTGTGCACCACCATCAGGGATACGGCCAATATTACCTGGGGCACCACCGACAGCTTGTGGATACCCGGCCTAAGCCTGAAGCCGGCCGCTTGCCGGTAGGCTCCAAAGGTTAAACTAATCTCAAAAAGAGGCTGCCGCTATTGTGAAAATGCCCGGACAGTCGCATCTTCAGCAAAACTCTTGCTATGAACCTGCTATTTAAATCGCTGGTCGTCATTACCAGCGCCTCCCTCTTTGCCTTTTCATCTTCAGCAAAACAGAAACAAACAACCCCAACAAACCCGGCCCCGCACAAGATACAGGTAGCCATCCTGCTCGATGTAAGCGGCAGCATGCAGGGCCTCATAGAACAGGCCAAAGAACAGCTCTGGAATATGGTAACCACCCTTGGCAAAGCCCAATGCAGTGATAACACAAAACCACAGATAGAACTGGCGCTGTATGAATACGGCCGCACCACCAACGACCAGGCAAAAGGATATGTAAAACAACTCAGCCCCTTCACCAGCGACCTCGATGAAGTGTCAAAAATATTATTCGGGCTCACCACAAATGGCGGCGATGAATACTGCGGCCAGGTTATTTATACCTCCATGGACGAACTGCAATGGAAAGAAGGAGAGAATAACTACAAAGTTATCTTCATAGCCGGGAATGAAGATTTTCTGCAGGGCAAACTGCATTACTCAAAAGCCTGCACCCGTGCCAAATCCAAAGGAGTGATCGTAAACACCATTTATTGCGGCAGCTATGAACAGGGAATTGCCGAACACTGGAACCTGCTCGGCGAATGCGGCCAGGGCAGCTATACCAACATCAATCACAATGCCCGTGTGGATGATATTCCCACACCATACGACAGTACACTGATAGTACTGAACAACCGTCTCAACAGCACTTATGTAGGATATGGTGCCATGGGTTTTGCCAATACCACCCGTCAGCAGGAAATGGATAAGCTGAATTATAAAGCCAGTGCAAAAGCCGGTATGAAAAGGGCCGAAGCCAAAGCCAGCAGCAATGTATATAACAATGCCTCCTGGGACCTGGTGGATGCCGTAAAAGCCGACAGTGCATACATCACCAAAGTGGATAAGAATACATTGCCCGACAGCCTGAAGGATAAAACCACCGAAGAGTTGCGGCTCTATGTACAGATGAAAACAACAGAGCGGGAATTATTGCAAAAACAAATGCTGGAAGCCAGCGCCAACCGTACCCGGTATATAGCAGAGCAGAAAGCAAAGAACGTGACCAGTAAAGAAGCCACACTTGAAACAGCCGTGGAAAAAGTATTGAAAGAACAGGTGCAGCGGGCCAACATGAAAATAGACTGATATTCTTTCAACAGCATAACGGGTTTCTAACAGTAACAGACAGGCCAGTATCCCCAAATTCGGGGATACTTTTTTTTAGCCTGCCGCCCTATTTTACAGCGTTTTTTCACACTGTTATTACCTGAACATGAACCACAAAAAGAGCTTGTTAGTGCTGGCGATGTCCATCCTCACCGTGATTACCACGAAAGCCCAGTCATTCAGCATCAATACAGACGGGAGTACGGCAGATACCAGCGCTATCCTGGATGTAAAAAGTACAGCCAAGGGTATCCTGGTACCCAGGATGACCAAGGCACAGCGAAATGCCATTTTTCAACCAGCCACCGGGTTGTTGGTTTTTCAAAACGGCCCCGACAGTACAGGGTTTTACTATTACACCGGCAGCGCCTGGATGTGGCTGGCTACAGCCACCAGCACCCAAGGATGGCTTACCACTGGCAATGCAGGCACCGATACCTCGGTGAACTTCATTGGCACCACCACCAACATGCCGTTGCGCTTTAAAGTAAACAACCAATGGAATGGTCAGTTTGACCCAAACAATTCCAATTTCTTTATCGGCAATAATGCAGGACGGGTAAATACAGGTATCGTTAATACCGCTTTCGGTTCAGTGGCGTTATCAAATAATACCTCCGGCAATTTTAATACAGCGTTTGGAGGAGGGGCTTTGCTGTCAAACACCACTGGCAGCAGTAATGTGGTTGTGGGTAATACAGCGATGGGGAATCATAAAACGGGGGATAATAATACAGCCATTGGCAGCAATGCCATGAACGGCGATACTACCGGCAGTGAAAATGTGTCTATCGGAGCCTTTTCAATGTTTAACGGAAAAAGAACAACCGCTAATACGGCAGTGGGTAATTGGGCACTTTCAAATGCCGGTGTAAACCGCAGCGGTCCTTTTGACGGCGACTTTAATACCGCGGTGGGCCACAGCAGCGCATTAAATATGAAACGGGGATTCAGTAATGTATCAGTCGGTTCAAATGCTCATTATTCGGATACTTCGGGCATTGGGAACGTTATGCTCGGGGCCTTTGCCGGTAACGGACACATAGGCGGCCAATACAATATTGCCTTAGGCTATTTTGCCTTTTCCGGCAATACAAAGGGCAATAATAAAATTGCAATCGGAAACAATACACTGAACAACGATACCTCGGCAAATGGTAACATCGCTATCGGCAGTCTGGCCATGTTTGTAAATCGCAGGGGGGTGAACAATGTGGCTATTGGCGCATCGGCCTTATATGGAAATTTTTCTGGCAGCCGCAATGTGGCTGTGGGCGACTCGGCATTATTCAGCAATAATTTTTTGGTCTCCAGCGGCAATCATATTACCAACAATACTGCAATTGGGTACAAAGCCCTTTTCAGCAACAACCCCTCCTCTGTCCTGAATGGATTGAACAACACGGCAGCAGGCGCAGAAGCGCTTTTTTCTAATACAACAGGCAGTTACAACCTGGCCTTGGGCAGCAGCGCAGGAAGAGGGAATACAACCGGCGAGCAGAATACATTTATAGGAGATGAGTCAGGGTTTGCCAATACAAGCGGCAGTTTCAACAGCTATGTGGGGAAGGATGCAGGAGCCAATGCCACGGGGAGCAACAACACATTTCTCGGTAATGCCAGCGGCTCGTATATGAACACCGGGATCAATAATACTATGGTAGGCCGTTTAGGCGGCAGCAATGCTTTAGGGGCCAGCAATGCCAATAACAACAGTACACTGGGTGCCAGTGCCGGGCAAAACCTGCGCACGGCAGATGATAATGTGTTTGTAGGCTACCAGGCCGGACTTACAGACACTACCGGCAGCCAGAATGTGGCCATAGGTGCCAATGCAATGCAGTTGCTGAGCAATGGAGCGCAAAATGTGGCGATTGGTAAAAGTGCATTAGCAGTAAACCGCGAAGGCAATGGCCATGTGGCTATCGGGCCCTTCGCCATGAGCAGCGATACCACCACCACTTCACCGTTTTTATCGGGTGGCCCTTATGCCAATACCGCTATCGGTTATTTCAGTATGGAAACCAATAAAGATGGTACGGCTAATACATTCATAGGAGCGCAAAGTGGCAGCAAAGTTGACAGGGGAAGTTTTAATACCGGTGTAGGAGCAAGGGCCCTCTCCAATGCCAATTTCATTTTTGCCAATAACACCAGCAGTTATAATACAGCCCTTGGCTTTGAAGCCCTGCACCGGGTAAATACCGCCGACAGCAACAGCGCCGTAGGCTATCGTACCCTGGCAGTGAATCAAACAGGTGCCCGGAATACCGGTATGGGCAGTGGTGCATTGTCTGCAAACACCAGCGGCAGCAACAATACTGCCTTCGGAAGCGAGGCGCTGGCTTCCAATACCACCGCCGGCAACAACATAGCTATTGGTTTTATGGCAGCAAGAACATCCACCACCGCCACCGGCATACTCGCTATTGGCGACAGTGCTTTATACCTGAACACCGGAGTTAACAACCTGGCCGTTGGCAGCAGGGCACTGCGTGATAATGCAACAGGTACCATTAATCTTGCTATCGGCCGCAATGCTTTGGAATCGAATACAGCTGCCAGCCAGAATATTGCTATAGGTGAATCGGCTTTAGCCAGTATGAGTTTCGGAACCGCTATTTTAAGTAATAATGTCGCTATTGGCTACCGTTCATTGTTTACTGTAAATCCAACAGCCACCGTCAGCAGCGGTAACCAAAATACAGCTGTGGGTGTTTTTTCAGGCGATGATGTAAGTACAGGATATAGCAATGCTTTGTTCGGCTACCTGGCCGGCAACAACCTGAGCACCGGTGCCAGTAATACTTTTGTCGGACATACAGCCGGTGGAGCTACTACCGGTGACCAAAACACCTTGATAGGGGCCAGTACACTTGCATCAGCAGCGATAGATAATGCTACAGCACTCGGTTTTGATGCCTCCGTAACACAAAGCAATAGTATGGTGTTTGGCAATACGGCTGTAACGAAATGGGGCTTTGGCGTAAACACGTCCGCTGCTAATATTTTAGAATTTAACAACACACTTACCACGGCCCGGCTTACCACCGGCGGCGTATGGACCAATGCCAGCGACAGAAATATCAAATACAACTTCAGTGTGC
Organism: Chitinophagaceae bacterium; assembly: GCA_016787125.1. Classification (GTDB taxonomy): domain Bacteria; phylum Bacteroidota; class Bacteroidia; order Chitinophagales; family Chitinophagaceae; genus JJ008. The sequence goes on from JAEUVM010000132.1 coordinate 13,730, forward strand.
TGCAGGGAAGGGATGTGCTGAACCGCATCATGCAACTACCGGTAACAAGATGGAGTTATAAAAAAGAAGGAACAGGTATCACTCATATCGGCCCGATGGCACAGGATTTCTATGCACTGTTTGGCACAGGCGGTGATGATAAAACTATTTCTTCCATCGATCCTTCAGGCGTGGCGCTGATCGGCATACAGGAACTGAAAAAAGAGAATGATGAATTGAAAAAAGAACTGGCAGAGCAACGTAAACTGATCGAAAAGCTGCTGGAATTAACCGGCAATAAATAAACACATGAAGGGCAGTATCATTTTTTTGGTCTGTGCAATGCTGGCGCTACAATTACCCGCACAAAACCTGGTGCGTGCCGGCAATGTGCAACTGGTGACTCAGCCCAATACCCAATTGGTGATAAAGGGAGGTGTCCGGTTTACAGGTACTACTGATTTTACCAACAAAGGAGCGGTAACCATTTATGCAAACCCGCTGAGCGGAACAGCAGACTGGACAGACAGCACCACCGCTGGTGTAATGAACAATGCCTCTGCAGGTAGGGTTTCATTCAAAGGTTCATCCACCGTACAACAGGTATATGGCCCCACCCGTTTCGATACACTCGAAGTACAGAGTATTGGCATCAATCTCCGCCAAAGCAATGAAGTGCGGCAACGGCTTACGCTCAACAACGGTCTCGTTTATTTTACCAATACCGCCGACAGTCTCTATGTTTCAAACCCGGCGGTCAGTTCCATTTCGTATAACACAGATTCTTTGACCACCAGCAGTTGGGTACACGGGAAACTGTCGAGAAGAATGAATACCGCCGGCAGCGTGTATTTTTTTCCTGTGGGAAAAATGCTGGGCACCGACAGTTTATATGCCCCGGTAAAATTTGAGAAAACCACCAGCGGCCCCGTCACGTTTTCCGTGCAATACATTCCGCAGGTACCGGCAGACAGAAATAATAAGAACCCTATTATTGATCATATCAGCAGCCTGGAATACTGGGAAATAACCAGTCACAATGCCGGCGCTGCAGCCGATGATGTGGTGATGAGTTTATCCTGGCGTGATTACAGTGATGTAAATGCTGCAGCCATCATCCGCGACAGCCTGCTCATTGCCCATTATTATTTTGACGGTGCAGTAACACAATGGCAACCTGAACTGAATACTTCCGTACCAAATGATGTAAACGGAAATATCAATTTCGGGTACATCCGTTCCAACAAAGTGGTGGCAGATTTTATCATGCCGCATCTTTATTTTACCATTGGTACAAGAAGCCCGCAGAATCTGCTGCCCGTAAACTTCCTTTCATTCAATGCAGTGAAACAAGGGCAAACCGCTGTCTGCACCTGGATCATTGCAGACGACAGGGAGGTGGAAGAATATATAGTGGAGCGTTCGGGAGAAGGAGGCTTGTTTACCGCTATTGGCCATGTCAGCGCAAACCAAACCGGTGGCAGCACCGCTTATTATTTTACTGATCAGCATCCTCTTGCCGGAAGAAACTATTACCGTATCAAAGCAGTAAATACCCTTACGCAGCGATATACAGGTATCCGGTCATTGACTTTTGATAACAACCTCAATTGGGTATTGTATCCTAACCCTGCCACCGATAAAATAAGAGTAAGGCTGCCTGTGATCAACGGTACGACGAAATTGTCGCTGCTCGATGCCACCGGCAGGCAGATCAGCGAAAGGCTGGTAAGCAGCACCGATGTGGAGATCAATATCAACACGTTGCCACGGGGATTGTATTATCTCCGCTATATCAATGGTTCATCTGCGGATAACAAAAGCTTCATCAAACAGTAACAACCGGCCTAAGTATTAACACCTGTGGAAAATCAGAGGTTAATACCAGTTGTCAATATGCAGGATATTTCTCACCTTGAGTGCTTACCACACTAATAACACTTCTATGAGTAAACACTTCCGGCTGTTATTGTCAGCTATGTTCTTTATGCTGACAACGGTCATTCTAAA
>JAEUVM010000178.1 GCA_016787125.1 Chitinophagaceae bacterium
ACGGGTCGCCATGCTGGTAAAATACAGAATCCCTAAAACCCTTCTCTGGGTTTTCAACCTGTTGCTCATCTTTCTCCTGATATTCACTTTATTCAGGCTGGCTACTTTTTTGGCCTTCCGTCCAAAGAATATTTCATTCACCGATGTGTTACCATCTTTCCTGATGGGCATTCGCTATGATCTGCGATGGATAGCGATCATCCTTTTGCCGGTGGTGGGCGCCAGCTTTTTTCCAAGATTGTCACCCTTTTATTCTTCCCGCAATAAAAAATGGTGGACCTGGTACCTGGCCATCATCACCTTTATTGTATTCTTCTTTTTTGCGGCTGGGTTTGGCAGCTTTTCCTACAACCGTACGCCACTGGATGCCGGCGCCATGAACTTTGCTGAAGACTTTGCCATCTCGATGAAAATGATGTGGCAAACTTACCCGCTGGTATGGATGAGTATCGGGCTAATCGTGGCAGTGCTTTTCTTTCGGTGGATGTATCACCGCAGTCACTGGCAGGTGATCAACCGGACTGACGGAAAAGGAATTCCCCATCGCAAAAAGTATTTTATTATTTCAGCGCTCATTCTGTTGTTTTTTATTTACGGCAGCTTTTCTGCAAAGCCGCTCAGCCGGAATGATTGCTTTCGGTTTAAAAACAGTTTTAAGTCATACCTCGCCATCAACCCGATGCAGAATTTCTTTGCCACCTTAAAATTGCGCAAGCCAGATTTTAATGAAAAGAAAGCAAAGGCTGCCTTCCCGGTGATGGCTGAATGGATGCAATTGAGCGACAGAAGTACCTTTTCTTACAGGAGACAAATCGGCCCTCGCAGCAATGCCCTGGAAAGCCGGCCGAATATAGTACTGGTGCAATGTGAATCATACAGCATGTACAAAAGCACCATGAGTGGCAACCCGCTGAATGCAACACCGTATTTTGATTCATTGAGCCGCAATGGAATTTTTTTTGAAAGATGTTTTACCCCGCACTTTTCAACTGCCAGGGCCCTGTTTGCCATCATAACCGGCATACCCGATGCGCAGTTGTTTAAATTCTCCACCCAAAACCCGGAGGCACTGAAGCACCACACTATCATTGATCATTTTGCCGGTTACGATAAAGATTATTTCCTTGGCGGCGACCCCGACTTTGGCAACTTCGATGGCATCCTCGAAAACATAGACGGCCTGCAGATGCATACCGGCAAACGCAAGGGCATCCCTGATGTGAATGTATGGGGCATCAGCGATAAAGATCTTTTCCTGGAGGCCAATGAATTATTTAAAAAGAAAGACAAACCTTTTTTTGCCTACATACAAACCTCCGGCAACCATCGCCCGTACAACAGAACGATACCTGAATCAGATACCGGTTTCAAAAGAGTATTTGTAACGGATGATGAGTTGAAAAAGTACGGCTTTGAATCACTGGATGAATTCAACAGTTTTCGCTATTCTGATTATTGTATCAGGCAGTTTATTGAAGCAGCCAGCCGCGAAGCCTACTTTCAGAATACCATATTTGTTTTTGTCGGCGACCATGGCCTGGCCGGTAATGCTGAATCAATCTATCCTTCCGTATGGACCGAACAGCGGCTTACCGATGAACATGTGCCGCTGCTGTTCTATTCGCCAGGGTTGTTAACGCCACAGCGAAGAACCGAAGTGGTATCGCAGATAGATATTCTGCCTACTCTTGCCGGCATGGTACACCAGTCTTATGTGAACACCTCATTGGGCCGCGACCTGCTTGACCCGGAAAAGAAGAACAATTTTGCATTTATCACCAATACATCA
>JAEUVM010000190.1 GCA_016787125.1 Chitinophagaceae bacterium
AGAACCGAAGTGGTATCGCAGATAGATATTCTGCCTACTCTTGCCGGCATGGTACACCAGTCTTATGTGAACACCTCATTGGGCCGCGACCTGCTTGACCCGGAAAAGAAGAACAATTTTGCATTTATCACCAATACATCAGATGCGATCGGTATTGTAACCGATGATTTTTATTATACCCGTAATATCAACAGCAGTGAAGAACAATTGAACCCTATGCGTCCTTCGGCAGGTAATTTTTCAAAACAATACCAGGATTCTGTAAAACAGCGATTGTCAGATTTTACCACCGCATTTTATGAAACAGCAAAATACATGCTGATGAATAATAAGGCTGATTAGTAACCCGGAGAAGTCAATTTTACCGGAAGCGGTCAGATCTTTTTCGCCACGATTATCAGCCGGGGCGTTTTTCGTACATCATACGCATTGAGCTGATAGTCGCCAAACACTTCCTGCACCTGCAAACCCTGGAAGCTGAACATATCGGTAAAATCGCCGGGAGAAAATTTGGCCACTTTCTCCGTGTATTCGATTGGTACCGTTAAGGAGGCATCGCTAACGGTTATCTTTTTATAAAAATGCGTTTCGTCATCCCAGCGGTGAATTTCGTAGCGTGTACCGCCGATATTTTTTTCTTCGTTGTGCACAAGATGATTTTCCGCATAATGCACATTGAGGTAATCAACGGTAAAACAACCACCCGGTTTCAGGCTGCGGGCGATAGTGCGGATGGCATCATCATGTTCACGCCTGGTTTTGAAATAACCGAAACTGGTAAAGAAGTTGAAGGCATGATCAAAATAATTACTGCGGAACGGAAGCCGCATATCATGTACAAAGAAGCTGAGGTTGGCAGATTCGTACTGTTTGGCAGCGGCAATACTTTCAAATGAAATATCAATACCGGTTACATCAAATCCAAGCGAAGCCAGTGTTTTGCTGTGGCGGCCTTTACCACAGGCCACATCCAGCATCAGGCTGGCGGGAGCAGGCCGGAGATGAGCAGCCAGTTTTTTAATAAAGGCTTCCGCTTCTTTTTCATCCCTTTCAAAATAAAGTTTATGGTAGAAAGGGGAACTGAACCAGTCTTTGTACCAGTCTGTTGCAGGCATGCGCAAATGTAAGACTGAATCAGTTTATGCCCGGTAAAAACAAATGAGAACGAAAACGTATTTTTGCCGTCTTAATAAGAAACAGTGGCATTAATAAAAAGTATATCCGGTATCCGAGGAACGATAGGAGGCAAGCCTGGCGACAATCTTACCCCGGTTGATATTGTAAAATTCACAGCAGCGTACGGCAGTATTATTTCAGCCAATAAAAAGAAAACAAAGATCGTAGTGGGTCGTGATGGCCGTATCAGCGGCGCCATGGTGCAAAGCCTGGTGGTCAACACACTGACTGGCTTGGGCATTGATGTGACGGACCTTGGCCTTTCCACCACCCCCACGGTGGAAGTGGCAGTAAAGATGGAAAAAGCTGATGGCGGTATCATTCTCACTGCCAGCCATAACCCCAAGGAATGGAATGCGCTGAAACTACTGAATGAGGAAGGCGAATTTATTTCAGCCGAAACCGGCAGCCGGGTATTGGAACTGGCCGCCAATGAAGATTTTCAATTTGCTACGGTTGATAAACTCGGCTCCGTGACCACCGATGACCGGTATATGCAAAAGCATATTGATGCCATTCTGAAATACCCGCTGGTGAATGCAAGGGCGATCGGTAAAATGAATTTCAAAGTGGTGGTGGATGCTATCAATTCCACCGGTGCCACTTTTGTACCGGCCCTGCTGAATGCACTGGGTGTGACCGAAGTGATAGTGCTGAACGGAGAGGTGAACGGTAAGTTTGCCCACAACCCGGAGCCGCTGCCGGAACACCTGTCGCAATTATGCAATGAAGTGGTAAAGCAGAAAGCCGATCTTGGCATAGCTGTTGACCCGGATGTAGATCGGCTTTGTTTTGTAAATGAAGATGGATCGTTGTTTGGCGAAGAATATACCCTGGTGGCGGTGGCCGATTATGTGCTGGGCAAAAGAAAAGGTAATACCGTCAGCAATATGAGCAGCACCAAATCGCTGAAAGAGATCACCCTCAAACACGGCGGTGAATATTTCCCTTCGGCAGTGGGAGAGGTGAATGTGGTAAAGAAAATGAAGGCGGTGAATGCGGTGATCGGCGGCGAAGGTAATGGCGGTATCATTGTACCTGATTTTCATTACGGCCGTGATGC
>JAEUVM010000245.1 GCA_016787125.1 Chitinophagaceae bacterium
GAGTGCGGTAGATGCCCGTCACCCGCACCTTGCCATCCATCATGCCGGCCATGCCGGGATTCAGCCAGAGCGGGTTGGCATAAAACTGGGAAAAATGCGGGTCCACCTGGGCCCTGCTGCCCACAGCCACTAAAAGAATTAGTATAGCACAGAGGAGTTTTCTCACTTTTTACCTGATCAGGTTCACCGATCCCTTTTTATTAATGATAGTTCCATCCTGCAGCGTCACTTTCAGGGTGTAGGCATACACTCCCACAGGTTGCTGCTGACCGTTTACAGCGCCGTTCCAGCCGTTGTTGATATTATCTGAAATAAACACCACCTGTCCCCATTGATTAAATACCCTGAACTGTATAGAAGCAACATAGTTGCCATACACTTTGAGAATATCGTTCTTACCATCGCCATTGGGTGTAAATACATTTGGTACAAATATCTCTTTACTGCTGAGTGTGTTGCCGGTAGCCACACCGGGATTACTGGTCTCGCAGGGCTGGTTGCGCAGCGCCCTTACCGAAAGTGTGATCGTGGTATTGCCCAAAAGCCCGCTGATGGTATGGCTGGTGCCCGTTGGTCCCGTACTGGGAACCGTCCAGCTTCCGCCGCCATTGGTGCTCACTTCATACGAAAGTGCATTGGGCACCGCATTCCAGCTAAAAGTTAGGGAAGTGAAGCTGGCGTTGGTCATTGTTACCACCGGTTGTGCAAGTTGTGTCAGTATACTCACCGTTACTGCCGTTCTCGTGGCACTGGTACAGCCACCTGCACTCACGGCTTCTGCATAATAGGTAACAGGGGCCGTCACATTCGGAACGGTGAACGATACACCGCTGGCAAGCGGGGTACCGCCCGTTGCCACATCATACCACTGGTAGGTAAACCCAGCCTGCGGACTTTGTACCTGCAGGGTGGCCGAAGTGCCGGAGCAGACTATCACATTATTTACCACTGGTGCAGATGGCACAGCCAATAAAGTGACAGTAACAGCGGTGCGTGCCACAGCGATACATCCGCTGGCGCTGTTTACCGCTTCCACATAATAGGTGGCGGGTGCTGTTACATTGGTCAGTGTATAGGTGGTGCCGGTGGCAAGAGGGGTGCCGCCGGTTGCCACATCATACCAGTTATATACTTCGCCGGGTACAGCGCTGGTTACGGTGAGGGTGGTGTTGCCGCCGGGGCACACGGGCGTTGTCATCACCGTGGGAGTGGCGGGCAATTGATTTACGGTAACCGTTACCTGTGCCGAAGCCGTACAGCCCAATGTATTGGTACCGGTAACAGTGTAAGTGGTGGTGGTGGCAGGCGTAACAGTAACAGATGCGCCGCTGAGTGCGCCCGGCGACCAGGTAATGTTTGGTAAAATTCCTGTGGTAACGTTGGCGGTAAGTTGTGTAGAGCTGCCCGCACAAATCGGATTGGAACTGGCCGCTGCCGTTATGACAGCATTGTTATTTAAAGCCACTGAGCCGATAAACACCCAGGCAGGACATCCATTTGCATCGGTGATATTACAGGTGTAATTGACGCCCGGTGAGAGGCCGGTTGCGGTAGGGCCTGTTTGCGGCGGGCTCGTCAGCCAGTTGAATGTATAAGGAGCGCCACTGCCGGTGACAGTCAGGGTAATGGAGCCGTTAGGTCCGGAACAATCGCTGTTAACGCTGCTGGCTACCACGTTGATCAGCGGCGTAACACCGGAAACACCCATTATTACAATATTGGGGAAGGGCGCATTGGCGCCTGCGGTGGTGGCATTATTAAAATTGATACGCTGAAGAAATTTGGCCGCATCGGGACAGGAAAGATTGATGTCCACATAATACATTCTCGGGTTAGTAGGCAGTCCATCGGCATTCCACGGCGCTGCTGCCACCCTGCTGCACCGGCCAAAACCCTGCAGCACTACGTTGGTGGTACCGTTGAACCAGTCTGACAATCCATAGCTGGCAACATACGGCACGGTGGTGCCATCAGTAAAGCTCAGCGATACATTCAGCGTGGCGCCACCAATGGTATTGGCTTCAGTGGCAAAACAAAGAATGCGCAGCCGGTTATATCTTTCCGGAATCACCACATCAAGGCTCCTGGTTTCGCCGCGGAAAACAAAAAGTGCATTGTTGGCATTATAATTCTCCAGTTGAAACGTGGTGCTGCCCATCGTAATGATCCTGCTGTCGGGCAAACCGCCGCCGCTGATACCTGCAAATACCCGGAAAGCCTCGGAATACATTACTTTATTGGAAGCCACCGCATCCATTTCCCTTGAAGTGGTGGCAAGAGAACTGGGACCGCCTTCGGCAATGGCATCATGGTTGTACCCGGTAAGGGAAATGGGCTGATAGGTCTGGGCATGGAGATCATCAAAAATGAACACAGCCAGTAAAAGAAGAAATAATAAGTGCCTTAACCTCATGCGCCGGTTGGTTTTGGTTGTAAAAAAGGACAGGCAATGTTCAGAGGCTTCGAAGGATATTGCAGATATAAAAAAGGGCTGCC
>JAEUVM010000249.1 GCA_016787125.1 Chitinophagaceae bacterium
GGCAGGAAAAAGGTTGAAAAAGAAGGACTTGTGGATAAGATCACCCTGGTGAAAGGGGATTCAGAAACAATAAATTTTGCAGAAAATACGTTTGATGCCGTAATGGTGGCATTTGGAGTTCGGAACTTTGAAAACCTTGAAAATGGCCTCAAAGAGATGTGGCGGGTGCTGAAACCGGGTGGCCGGCTGGTAGTACTGGAATTTTCAAAACCAAGGCAATGGGCCATAAAGCGCTTTTACAATCTTTATATGGGACTGGTGGCACCACAGGTAGCCCGCTGGTTCCGGCAAAACAAAGAAGCCTATCAATACCTTAACGAATCAGCTAAGGCATTTCCGGATCGCCAATTATTTACTGACCTTTTAAAAAAAGCGGGTTATACAAACACAGAGTACACCCCGCTGAGTTTTGGAATATGTTGCATTTACTCCGGAAAAAAACCTCTCTGAACATAGTCACTGTTGGTCTGTTGCTGGCTGGCATTTACGGTCTGCCGGTACGATCCGCTGCGCAATTCAGCAAGGTGGAGATGAACATGACCGAACACGAAACAAAACCCTATTATTTTGGTATCACCCTTGGCGGAAGCTCCGCAAGGTTTCAAACGGAACGGCATCCCATGTTCCTCCAGTCAGACAGTGTACTGGTGGCAGAACCCATCAACTCGGGCGGCATTGCACTCGGTCTGCATGCCACATTGCGTTTATCAAACCGTTTTCAGTTTCGCTTCAACCCGCAACTGCAGTTTGTAGAGCGCAATATTTTTTACAAACTCAAATACCCGGATTTTGACGGCGAAACAGAAGTGACAAAGAAAGTGGAATCCATCATCATGTCGTTTCCTTTCAGCATTAAATTCAACAGCGACCGCATCGGCAATTTCAGGGTGTATACACTGGCCGGTTTTAAGGCCGACATTGATATGGCCAGCAATGCCCGAGCAAAAAAGGCAGAGGAACTGATAAAGATCCAGAAATATGACTATGGCCCTGAGTTTGGAATTGGTTTCAACTTCTATTTTCCCAGCTTCATATTCTCGCCGGAGATCAAGATCAGCAATGGCATGCGCAACCTGCATGCCCGCGACGAAAACCTGAAATACTCCAGCGTGTTCGACAAGATACAGTCACGCATGATCGTCTTTACCATTCACCTGGAAGGATAGTGTGAGGAATGGTGAGGCTGCTGCAGCATTTTCATTTAGAAATCAAATTCTCTCCTGGCAATATTCCATCGTATGCCAAGGGTAATCACTGAGGTGTTAACAGAAGTGATGGGAGCCGTTTTGGTGTCCTGCTTGCGGTACAATGCAGAAAGTTCCACAAAGAGATTTTCCTTCCATTCGTACGATACAAAGAAAGAAGCCAGCAGCACATTGGTTTTCCATCCGCTTCCGATACTGTAGCCATAATCACCGATACGGAAAGGCGGCACATTGGGATAAAATATATTGCTGCCATAGCTCTGGGCATTACTGTCCCGGCCTTGTGTGTAGTAAATGATCTTTCCCATCGCCATCCACTTCGGAGCCGGCTGGTAGCGGGCAATAGCCACCACCTCGCTGAAGTTGGCCCCCAGCGGATGCGCCAGCGGCTGGTTGTAATGGGTATAGTTGGCCACTGAATCTCCATGTGAATAGGTGAATGGGCGGGCACGGTTGTGCTCCAGTTGCAGGTCGAGATTGCTTACTCCAAAAGCATCAATGTATTTGGCGCCGATCTGCATGGCAAACTTATTGGCCCACCAGCCATCGCCGGCCTTTATCTCCGTAAGATTAAATTCGTCCAGCAGCAACTGCCCATACACCTGCACTTTCTTTTTGATATTGGCCTTTACATCCAGCCCCACCACCGAGTTGTCAAAACTTCCGTTCTGTTGTTCGATAGAACGGTAAAAGATGATGGGATTAAGGTAGCCGAAATCAAACCGGTTTTGCCGGCCGAATATCACCCCTTCAAACAGGCCAACGTTCAGCCATTTGGTGATGTTCATATCCAGGTGGTGCATGGCTGCATATTTCTTGCCGATCAGTTTATCACCAATGCGGTTGTCGGCATTATGCAGTTCCATAAACAGGTTCTGGTAATTGATACGCCAGATACGGGTATTCATTTTCAGAAAGAGATTGGCATTGCCAAAATCGCTGAGGTAAAGGCTGCGGTGGCCGTTGCCGATAAAGTTGCGGTCGTACCCGAAAGCCACATCAATATATTTGGTAACGTTGAAGGTAAAATAGCCGCGGGCATCAAAGTAATCGTAGCCGGTTGTTTTAAAGTCTTTATAAAAACCATAGCCCGGTACGGCTCTTCTTGCCGCCACAAAATCACGAACGTACAGCGGGGTCTTCTCCTGGTTGTCGGTGATGGTGGAAAAGAAACCGATCTTATTGGCCAGCCGTCCGCGGATGCTTACACCTCTTGTGTTCTGGTATAATGTTTCGTCGTTATTGCTTTCTTTGGAAATGCTCACGCCGATCACCGGGTTTACCACCAGGTCAAAATCTTTGATGTGCACTTCGTACAGGTTGGCAGGAGTGGTATAGAAGTTTTTCCAGATGGGTTTTTTGGAGGCAAACTTTGCCCGCTCTTCCGCCGATACGTACTCAATATTATTCATCAGCACCCTGCCGGCGTTGTAGGCATCTGTTTTCGACATCGTCTTGCCATACAGTGCTGTATAATGATTCACTGCATTCACCACATGGCGGCGGCTGAAGGGTTTTACTTTGGAAAAATTAAAGAAGGAATCGTTGCGGCTTTTTATTTCCAGCCGCTCCATCAGTATGGTGGCCTTATCGCCCTGCGGCAGATATGTGCTTTGTGAGAATAGCTGGTTGGCAAAAAAAAGGGCCGGCAGTATGAGTAAATAATAACTCCCCTTCCGTAGCAGGGGGGTAATTTGATTAAATTGCATGGGAATCGGCTTTGTACTTAATTTCAGCGAACAAGATATGCAAAAATACCTGATAAAGGATATTCAGATAGTGAATGAAGGACGCATCACCAGCGGTGATGTGCTCATTGCAAACGGACGGATCGAAAGGATAGGACCTTCACTTTCGGCCGATGCAAATGTAACGGAGATCAATGGCCATGGCCGTTATCTTTTTCCGGGTTGTATAGACGACCAGGTGCATTTTCGTGAACCGGGTCTTACCCATAAAGCCACCATTGCCACCGAAGCCAAAGCGGCAGTGGCCGGCGGAGTGACCAGTTTTATGGAAATGCCCAACACTATTCCTAATGCCCTCACGCAGGAATTGCTGGAAGATAAATATGCCATTGCGGCCCGCACCTCACTGGCCAATTATTCTTTCTTCATGGGCACGGCCAACAACAATGCAGAAGAAGTGTTGCAGACAAACAAGAAGAAGCAATCTGTTTGCGGCATTAAAATATTCATGGGCAGCAGTACCGGTAATATGCTGGTGGATAATCCCAATACACTTGACAGGGTTTTCCGTGAAAGTGAAGTGCTGATCGCCACGCATTGTGAAGATGAAAGTATCATTAAAAGAAACCTTGACAGGATCAGTGCAACAGGCAAGGCGCTTACTGCCGCTGATCATCCCCTTATCAGAGATGAAGAGGCCTGCTATGAATCATCATTATACGCTATCCAGATAGCAAAGAAGTATAACACCCGGCTGCACATATTGCATATCAGCACGGAAAAGGAATTGCAACTATTTACCAATCTTTTTCCTTTAAAAGAAAAACGCATCACTGCCGAAGTATGTGTGCATCACCTCCATTTTACGAGTGATGATTATGCCCGGCTTGGCAACGGTATCAAGTGCAATCCCGCCATCAAGGCGCCGCACAATAAAGAAGCGCTGTGGCAGGCATTGCTCGACGACCGCCTCGATGTGATCGCCACTGACCATGCCCCGCATACATTGAAAGAGAAAGGTTTGTTCCGCGACACCGACGGCTGTATAAAGCCTCTCCCGCCAGGGGGAGGTTTGGAGGGGGCTGCGCATGCAGGATTGCCATTGGTACAGCATTCATTATCCCTGATGTTGTATTATTACAAACAAGGCCGTATCAGCCTGGAAAAGATAGCGGAGAAAATGAGCCATGCTGTAGCGGATTGTTTCCAGGTAAAAGACAGGGGCTATATCCGCGAAGGATACTATGCCGACCTGGTAATAGCCGACCTTGACAGCCCGGTTACCGCTTCCAAAGAGAATATTTTGTACAAATGCGGATGGAGTCCTTTAGAGAATTTCACCTTTCCTGCATCTATTACACATACCTGGGTAAACGGGCGGCTGGTGTATAACCAGGGCCTGTGGGATGAAACGGAACAGGGAATGAGATTGGAATTTGACAGAAAATAGATAAGAGATAAAAGATAATAACTCATTAAAGAACGAAAAGCAAAAGATATGGCAAGCCGCCGGTTGTGATGAACTATCAACCAATAAAGCCGTGACGAGTATAAGGCACTATTATCTCTTCTCTTTTATCCATTAACTAAGTTGCTTATGCAAATAGACAATATCACTTACAACGACATTTCCGTTTTTAACGCCGACGAGGAATTTTCGATTTTTCATAAGCTCAACTTTACCCGTACCTCTATTGGCAAAGAATGGCTGAAAGCTTTTTTCAACAACCCGTTTGATAACCTGGCCGAGATACACTCCACCCAGAAGGTGATCAGCGCCTTTCTGCCGCATGTGGGCTCCTTACCGCAGGATGTGAATAACGGCACCATCCTGGTGATCAACAAATTTCTAGACTACGATTTCGACTCCCCGCCCGCCCGCCCCGGATTGATGGGCGGCCTGTTTTACAAATGGTTTCATTCCGGCGATTATTCACTGCTTCGTTTTTCTATTCAGCATTTTGCCGATTTTTTCCGTGGTATAAAAAAGATGTCGCTGCTGCTTTCAAATGAAGAGCTGCCACCCGGTACAAAAATCTACATTGAAAGGGCATTGCAATTGCTGCGCAAACCCATGCTGAGCCGTTTGGCTGATTCAACCAAAAATCAGCACTACCCGCTGAACACCCTGTTGCAACTGGGTAATTATCTTTTCAATGAAGGCCGCACCGTCACCCTCGAACTCGTGGACATCTTCGGCCGCTTCGATGCCTGGTATTCCATGGCAGTTGCCACCAAAACCTACCACCTGACCTTTCCCGAATTTATTGACCAGCAAACCCCACTGGTGGATGCCACCAGCCTGTATCATATATTATTACCAAAGCCGGTGGCGTATGATCTGCAGATGAGTCCGCAGCATCACTTCCTTTTTTTAACCGGCGCCAATATGGCCGGCAAAAGCACCCTGATCAAAGCAGTGGGCTCGGCGGTATTCCTGGCACATATCGGTATGGGAGTACCAGCCAAAAGAATGCGGCTGACACTGTTCGACGGGCTGCTTACCAATATCAATGTGGTGGATAATATTGCCAAAGGCGAAAGTTTTTTCTTCAACGAAGTGCAACGGATAAAGAATACGATAGAAAAGATCAACAACGGCCGCAAATGGCTGGTGCTGATCGATGAGCTGTTCAAAGGCACGAATGTACAGGATGCCATGAAATGTTCGCTTACCGTAATTAAAGGACTGATAAAGATCAACAATTCGCTGTTTATACTTTCCACCCATCTGTACGAGATCGGCGATGAACTGCACCAGTATCCCAACATATCGTTTCGTTATTTTGAAACAGAGGTAAAGGACGAACAGCTTCACTTCAGCTACCAGCTAAAGGAAGGCATCAGCAACGACCGCATCGGGTATGTGATACTGAAGCGGGAAAAAGTGGTGGACATGCTCGAAAACCTGTAGCTGTATTGGCATACCCTTATCATTTTACGGCAGAATAAATCCGTATTTTACAGGCATGAAAAGAACGGTTGCCCTGCTCATTTGTTTCTGCTCATTTTATTATAGCTATGCCCAGCGGCCGGTGGATGTGCTGCACTACAGCTTCTCTTTAGAACTGAATGATAAGAACGATACGATATATGGCAGGGCCCGCATCACATTTACCACCAATAAGGAACTTTCGTCGGTGACGCTTGACCTGCACAACATCCTTCAGGGAAAAGGCATGAAAGTAATGCAGGTATTATGGGATCCGTTCAGCAGCAGCCCATTGTCATTTCGGCATGAAAAAGACAAAGTATTTATTGAAACCGGGAAAATAGCTGCCAATGATACAGCCTGGCTTACGATCATATATAAAGGTATTCCCGCCAACGGGCTGATCATTTCCAAAAACAAATACGGCAAGCGGACCTTCTTTTCAGACAACTGGCCCAACCGTGCCCATCACTGGATTCCCTGTGTGGATGATCCGGCAGACAAAGCTTCTGTTGAATTTGCCATAACAGCCCCCTCGCATTACCAGGTGGTGTCAAATGGTATCCAGGTGGAAGAAACCACTTTACCCGATCAGAAAAAACTCACCCGCTGGAAAGAAGAGGTACCCCTGCCCACCAAGGTGATGGTGATAGGTGTGGCTGATTTTGCAGTAAACCTTGCCGGAAACATTGGCTGCATACCGGTAAGCAGTTGGGTGTTCCCGGAAAACAAGGCAAATGGCTTTTATGATTATGCCCAGGCAAAAGATATACTGGAATGGTATATTAATTATATCGGGCCCTATGCCTACCAGAAATTAGCCAACGTGCAATCCAAGACCATCTTTGGCGGAATGGAAAATGCCGGCGCAATTTTTTATTTCGAAAATTCGGTAACCGGTAAAAGAACGGAGGAATCATTAATAGCACATGAGATCGTACATCAATGGTTTGGCAACAGTGCCACGGAAAAAAGTTTTGCTCACTTGTGGCTGAGTGAAGGTTTTGCCACTTACCTCACACATGTGTATCTCGAATCCCGCTATGGCACCGACAGCCTGAACACCCGGATGCAGGATGACCGTAACGAGATCATTGACTTTGTAACCCAATCGCACCGCCCCGTGGTGGATAGCACCAGCGACCTGATGCGGCTGCTCAATACCAACAGTTATCAAAAAGGCAGTTGGGTACTGCACATGCTGCGCCGCCAGTTGGGTGATTCGGTTTTCAGAAAGAGTATACAGGAATATTATACTAAATATGCCGGCAGCAATGCTGAAACAAAAGATCTGCAACAGGTATTTGAAAGGGTGTCTGGCAAAACCCTCAGCCAGTTTTTCAACCAATGGCTGCATACCGGCGTCAATCCTGCTCTCACCATCCGCTGGAAATACCTGGCTGATATGAAAAAGCTTTCTGTAACAGTGGAACAGTTGCAGGAAGGGACAGTATTTCAGCTACCACTTGAGATACTGTTGGTATTACCCGGCAATAAAAAAGTTTATCGTACACTTGAAATAAACTCCAGGGCTCAGACATTACTGCTTCCGTTGGAGGAAATGCCGCTTTACTTTGAAGCTGATCCCAAAACATCACTTCTTTTTGAAGGAAAAGTGTCTGAAATGAAGTAACATTGAGCTCCTTATTTTTCCAGCCATACACTTCCGGAAAATAATTTTATCACAGCTATTTATTTTTTAAATGCTTGTAAAAACATCCGGCAGTGCTGTATATGGCGTGGAAGCCATCACCATCACTATTGAAGTAAACTCATTGGCCAGCGGTAAAGAACCGATGATCGTAGGCCTTCCCGACAATGCAGTGAAGGAAAGTCTGCACCGCATTGAAAGTACTTTCAAAACACATGGCTATCACATGCCACGCAATAAAGTGGTGGTAAACATGGCACCGGCCGACCTTCGCAAAAGCGGCACCGCATTCGACCTGCCCATTGCCTTAGGCATATTGGCCGCATCGGGCCAACTGGCCAACCCCGAAGCACTTTCAAAATATGTGATCATGGGCGAATTATCACTTGATGGTGAAGTAAGACCCATCAAAGGCGCCCTGCCCATCGCCATACAGGCAAGAAAGGAAGGCCTGAAAGGATTTATTGTACCGGCAGCCAATGCACGGGAAGCCGGACTGGTAAACAACCTGGAAGTGTATGGCGTTTCTCATATAAAGGAAGTGCTGGATTATTTTGAAAACGATGAGAAAGGTTTAACGCAAACCATCATCAATACCCGTGAAGAATTTTTCAATGCCCAGTACGATTTTGAACTTGACTTTGCCGATGTAAAAGGCCAGGAAAATATCAAACGGGCACTGGAGATCGCAGCGGCTGGCGGGCATAATGCCATACTGATCGGCCCGCCAGGTGCCGGTAAAACGATGCTGGCAAAAAGACTGCCCACCATTTTACCTCCCTTATCATTGCAGGAGGCATTGGAAACAACCAAGATCCATTCGGTGGCCGGGAAGTTGCCGGAGAATGCCACACTGGTGGCCAGGCGGCCGTTCCGGTCGCCGCATCATACCATTTCAGATGTGGCCCTGGTGGGCGGTGGCGGCATACCACAACCGGGAGAAATTTCACTGGCACACAATGGTGTATTATTCCTGGATGAATTACCTGAATTCAAACGTACCGTGCTGGAAGTGATGCGGCAACCGATGGAAGAAAGAAGGGTGACGATATCGAGGGCAAAGATCGCTGTTGACTTTCCTGCCTCCTTTATGCTCATCGCCTCTATGAATCCCTGCCCCTGTGGTTTTTATAACCACCCCGACAGGGAATGCACCTGCCCGCCGGGAGCCGTGCAGAAATACCTGAATAAAGTATCTGGCCCGCTGCTCGACCGTATTGACCTGCATGTGGAAGTAACGCCGGTGGCTTTCAGCGAGCTTACTTCTTCTGCCCGCCAGGAAGGTTCATTATCCATCAGGGAGAGAGTGATCATCGCAAGAGACCGGCAGGCTGAACGTTTTACCCAAAGTGAAGGCGTGTATTGCAATGCCCAGATGGGAAGCCGCATGCTGAAAGAGATTTGTGTGTTGAATGAAGCAAGCAGTAAATTATTGAAGACAGCTATGGAAAAATTAAACTTATCTGCCAGGGCATACGACCGCATTCTGAAAGTGGCCAGAACGGTAGCCGATCTCTCCGCCAGCGCTGATATTAAAGCCGAACATCTTGCAGAAGCTATTCAATACCGCAGTCTCGACCGGGAAAACTGGGCAGGATAAAAAAAGGGTGAGATTTTGCACTGGCAAAAAATCACCCTTTGATTCAATAAACCACCTGGATTAACCGGAAGGATAAATGCTGGAAATGGTTCTGGTAAAATCAGAACCACAGCCTCTTGTTACGCAACCGGCGGTCTGGTAGATAATGGTAGTCCAGCTATCAGCATTCATGCTGGCCTGGGCCTGGTTGAGCCTGGAGATCGTCTTCTTCTTCAGCTCAAGTTTACGAACAGGTTTTTTTTCCATGTTTGTGTTTTTGATTAGAGTTAAAAATCCTGAAACAATTAAGATGTGTTGTTGATATCAGTTTATGGCGCCATCTTTTAGCCGGTTGTCGGCCGGATGGTTGAAATGGTGCGGGTGATGTCGGTCATACAACCGTTGGTCACGCAGGCGCCTGTTTGGTAAATAATGGTGGTCCAGCTATCCGCATTCATATTGTTCTGGCCCTGGTTGAGGCGGGAGATGGTTCTTTTTTTCAGTTCAAGCTTATGGGCAGGTTTCTTTTCCATAGTAAAATGTTTTAGGTTATGATGTGAAATTAAGATTTACCACGTTCCGGCATATCCCCCAATCGGGTTACCTTAAATGGGGTATCGAAAATGAAATAGCTGATAATCAATTGTAAACCCGTCCTCCGGCCTGCCGGCCCGGGGAAAAATTTTTTATACTATGCCGGTTTTCGTTTCAAAAGGAACCGGTAATAGGTGCAAAGCATATCGTACACCACGAGTTCGTGAAGGCGGGGTTCAGACAGAAATATCCTGTTTAGGCACATGTGTATATAACTGTTGAGCAGTCTGTCAAGTGCCTGAAAATTACCGGCCAGCTTTCCTCCATCAATAACAGCGGCAGCCCGTTCTTTCATCTCGCCATGGTACTTTTCAAAAATATCCAGTACCGGTTTCAGTTCATTATCGCTTGTTGCCGGTTTTTCCATAGCAAGCA
This sequence comes from Chitinophagaceae bacterium, assembly GCA_016787125.1. Taxonomy (GTDB): domain Bacteria; phylum Bacteroidota; class Bacteroidia; order Chitinophagales; family Chitinophagaceae; genus JJ008. The sequence continues at coordinate 10,025 of JAEUVM010000249.1, forward strand.
ATATCATTTGCCTGTTGGTGTTGTATTGCTGATTCAGCTGGCGGAAAAAAGATTTGTCTGCATTGAACTCGCCTGCAAAGGATCGTTGCATTTCCTGCATCAGGTTGTATTTATTTTCCAGCGGGTAGCCAAATGCATCCAGCCATTCATCCACCGCCCGCATAGCCCATGGCCAACGGTATTTCTCCCGTTCATCTCCTTCTGTAGCCTGGAGAAAATCAATTTTGGTTTTACTGTCAGTATAGAAAAGATCCTCGCCCAGCCCCACCAGTTCATAGCCATAGCGTTCGGCCTCCCGCTGGTAGGTATCTGTTTGCACTTTCCACACCAGGCCGTTTTGCATTATTGGCTCCATGTGCTGCTGAAATAACTGCATCACCATTCCAAGTTGCGCTGTTGCAGGCAAATGAAAGCGGATGCGCAAATGAAAATCGGGGTCATTATAGCGGATGAAGAACCATTTGTCTATAAGGTTTTCCTGTTGCAGCCTTTGCAACAAAGGAGCAATAGCGGATAGAAGTATTTCATCAGCCGTCTTTGTACCGCAATACAGTTTGTAGTACAGCCATTCAGAACCGGGCATGAAATCCCTTTGCAATGCGGTGCCGGCAGCGGCCTGGGAAGTGGTTGTGGCCGGGTACACTGTTTGCTCATTCATCAGCACGGCAATAAACTGGTTGGTAAAGGCCTGTCCATCTTCATCCGTTACCACCGCTGCAGGCTGATGAAACTCTTTCAGTACAATGAACTCACGTCCCTTTAATGCTTTTACAAATGCATTGACAGATAAAGCGCTGCCGGTATCCACCAGCATTTCATTATCGCCATCCGCCAGCAGAAAATAATGACCTAATTGCTGACGTTGCTGAAAGGCATTGATCGTTTCCTTTCCATCTGCCAATGCAATAAAATCATCTTTGGGCAATTGCCAGGTGGCTTCTGCCAGTATCACATTCCCGCAACGAACCCTTGGCAGCCTTTTGAAATGACGGGCCATACTTCCCCAGCCGAATAACAAACCGGGCACCAATGACTGCGACTGCAGTTCACCAAGGAAATAATACACAGGCAAGGAACGAAAACTGAAATTATGTGCACTGGTAAGCCGTGGAATGATCTGCCTGTTCAGTTTCTTTGAAAACAATGTTACCTCGTGGTTCTGCGACACACGTATCATTATGTCCTGCAGTGCCACCTGTTGTTCCATTGGCCGTGATGACCGGGCCAGAAAAGGTATCTCATAGGTTCTGAAGGCCGGATGCAGCAGGATGTTTCCCACCCTGTCTTCCGGGAGGTGTACGATCTCGGCAAAAATGATGTCGCTGTTCTTTTCCTGTTCGTCCCCGGTAATTTTCCTTACCAGTGTATCAATGCTTTTATCACCGTGAGCAAAGCGGCCGAGCAGGTTGGCTGCACTTGAACCATTCGCTCCTTTAAAAATAAGTGTGCCATCCGCCGTTAAACTGAACATTACCGAAAGTGACGGAGGAAAAGAAGGAAAGTCTTCCGCAAAACCAGCGAGCTCTTTTTCTTCAATCGTTACTTCTGTTGCACCACCGGCAGCCATTAATTTGCTGAAGAGCCACTCCTCTTTTTGATTCCATTTTACATCGTAGGTGTTGCTGTTGTTTTGCGAAGGCAATACCAGGTTTTCCAGCAAGGGCGAAAGGTTGGAAGCCATTCTCTCGATAAACCCGACACCCGTTTCACCATCAAGGGCTGTAAGTAAGGGCACTTCCTGGTCTTCATATCTTTTGCGAAACCGTTCGGCAAAAGATGAAAGATGATCGATGGTACCGGGAGAATACAGCTTTGCCAGTATGCGAATCGCCTGCTGCAGTTGCCCTTTGGCCTTTTCATCCACCTGTCCGCCGGATGGACGGCTGAACATATCTGCCTGGAATAATTTACCGGCTTCAAAAGGCACACCGAGCTGCTGAACAACTGCAATGATATTTGTATAAACTGATACAGGATTATGCCCGGCTTTATCTGCCGCTTCAAGCAGGCGTACAAGTGTGTTCAATTGATCCACCTTCTGGCTGATGACATCTGCAGCCGGCACATTGATCCTGTTCAGCACGGCCAGCAACTGGTGAATAAATTCTTCCCCGGTGATGGCAGGTTCCATCTCACTGGTAAGCACCTGGCTGCTGATCATATCATGGATAAACTCTTCTGCTTCGGATGTTTCTATTTCATCCATTGCGGTAAGCGTTGCTGCCATCTGGGCAATCGTAGCCCCTCCCGCTGCCTTATCCAAAACGGCCTGCAGGTAATCAGACCAGGCCACAGAAGTAACCTGGTGAATTCTTCTTCCTTCGCTGTAACTGAATTCTACATAGCGAAGTTCCTCACCCATTTTATAGGCACTGGTATTGGGAAAATAAAGCAGCCGCTGTTTTATCTCGGGTATGGCGGCCAGTTGCTGTGCAAGGGCGCACAGGTAATGCATATCCAGCCGGGTGCTTCGTTGCCAATTTGCAGCAGGTAACAGGATGGAAGTTTTATCACCTGCCCATTTTACGGGTGAACAACCGGAGAATAAGCCAAAAGGGGTGCAACGGCTGTACATACGCTGGTAGTATTTTACCAGTGAAAGACTGATCTTGCTTATTTCTTTTGCATCCTTTATGTTTCCGTTCTGCAGGTTAATACATTCTGCATGCAAAACAGGTGAAGCGAGGTACAGTGCTTCCATGAATATTTCATTTTTCAGCAACTCATCCGCCACCTCTTCATCCAGTTGTGCAACAAACGGAAGGGCCGGCGTTCGCATCACCAGCTCATCCAGGAAGTAAAATGGAAATACGATATCGGTTTTATTGTTCATAGTAATAAGGTGTGGCTCCAGGCCAGTTCTTTTCCGCAGATAAACCGAAGTAATGACAGGTTAATACCCGGCAACCCGTTCAGCAGGTCTGTTTCTTTACCATTATAATAGCCGTTTGCCAATTCCTTTTCCAGGTAAGTTACTGTTTGGGATACATGGAAACGGGCCGCATCCTGAAACATACTATTATTTGTCAACCGGTAAAGGCATTGAAATATTTCTGCCAGGCCTGCACTTCCATGACAAAAATGCGAATCGCTGATCATGGTGCTCTCTTCCATCTTTCTTGCCAGCAATTGTATGGCCAGTTGATCAGCCTTTTCTTTCCAAGCGGGTTCGCCCAATTGAAAAGCAGCCTTGTACAGCAATAGTAATATTCCGGTATCACCATAGCACCAGGCCATCCTCGAAGAAAAAAGCCGGTCAGTTTTATCTGCCGTATTGATAAACATCGGGAAAAATGAATGTTCCACCGGCGTTGGTGCCTGGTACTGCAAAAGATAACTGATACCATCCCTGGTCAATTGCTTCAGTTTTTCTCCTGGTACAGCTTTGAGCACCTCCAGAAGAATGAGCAACATGCCGGTGTTTCCATGTGCGAGGCCGGTATCTATCCTGGCCTTTTCTGCCGGATCAGAAAAGAAACTGCGAAACCAGGTGCCATGTTCTTCCTTTACCACTTTTTGGCAAACCGCTTCTACAAGTGCTGATAAATACGATTTTATGATTGGCTCATCCCCCCGCATGGTGAAGTAATGAAGGATGCCGAAGGCACCGTGCAGGTAATCATTCCTGTCTTCATTGATAATAAAATGCATGGCCGTTTCTGCCAGGCCTTTATCCATATCATGAAATTCTGCGGCAAGGTCAATTTCCGTCAGCCCGTATTTATTGAGCAGGGCAAGGATAAAGCCGAGTCCGGCAGTGCCGTTGGCAAAATTGACTCCTGTCAAACCAGCCGGATCGTCTTCCTCGGTATCCATTACTTCCTGCAGCAGTTCAATGCAGCGGTCTGCATACACTTCATCTTCAAATGCCTGGTAAAGGGTGAAATAGTAGAGTACCAAACCCAACTTTCCGGTAAGCAATGAATTACTATTGCAGGAAGCTGCCTCTATGATTGCATGGTTCCGGTTGAAAACTGCCTGCAGGTTCATTTGGAAAGTGATTTGGTTCAGATGGCAGGTTAAATTAAGTAATCTGTTTTGTACGGAAAAATCCGGGGCCTGATGAAAACTACCAGCAGCCATTTTTTGCGGTGATACCAGCCAATTTGTCAATTGTACCTAATTTGTGCGATGTTTGCTGGCGAAAGCATTGATTCAACGACATCCTGATTATGAAAATTTTATTACACTACCTGAAGCCACACAAGTGGATGGTGATTTTTGTTCTGTTCCTTGCGGCTGTTAATATCAGTTTTTCACTGGTGGATCCGTACATATTTGGCCAGCTCATTGACCTTGGTTATAAATTCCATAAAGACCCCTCTCAATATCAGCCTTTCTGGTGGGGTTTTGCCGGGCCATTGATGGTTTTATTGGGTGCCTCCATAGGTGTGGCCATGGTGAGCCGTATTGCCAAGGCTTTCCAGGATTATTTTCAAAACCTGGTGACACAGAAGTTCGGTGCGGCCGTTTTCACCCAGGGATTGAAACATGCCATGAGCCTCCCCTATGCCCAGTTTGAAGATCAGCGGAGCGGCGAAACTCTCAGCATTTTGCAAAAAGTAAGAGTGGACACAGAACGTTTCATTGCCAGTTTTGTCAATATTCTTTTTCCGGTAATCATAGGAATTCTGTTTGTTGCCATCTTTGCGTACAGCATTCACCCTACCCTGCCGTTGATATATTTCGGCGGCATTTTTTTGCTGGTGATCATTTCCAACCTGCTGAGCAAAAAGATAAAAGCAGTACAGAAAAACATTGTAAAAGAAACCACTTCGCTGGCTGGCGCCACTACAGAATCACTGCGCAATATAGAGTTGGTAAAAAGTCTCGGCCTTACCACACAGGAAGTGGAAAGGCTGAATAAGAATACCTACAAAATCCTCGGGCTTGAATTAAAGAAAGTGCGCCGCCTTCGGAGCATCAGTTTTATCCAGGGTACTTTTGTAAACACCCTGCGCCAGGTTATCCTGTTTATGCTGATGTGGATGATCTTTAAAAATAAAATGCAGCCCTGGGAACTGGCCACCATGCAGATCTATTCCTTCTTCGTGTTTGGTCCGCTGCAGGAGATCGGCAATATTATTCTTACTTACCGTGAAGCACAGGCCTCGCTGGAAAACTTCCAGGCACTGATGAACAAAGAACCAGAACCGCAGGCCGCTAACCCCAAACATCTTGGTGCTATTGAAACCCTGGAATTTGATCATGTCGGTTTTAAACATCAGACCGCTTCACAAAAAGCCATCAATGATATCAGCTTTTCTGTAAAAAGAGGTGAAACCATTGCCTTTGTCGGGCCATCCGGTTCCGGCAAAACCACGCTGATGAAATTGCTGGTGGGGCTTTACCGGCCGCAGGAAGGTTCTATTCTTTACAACGGACTGGATGAAAACAGTATCAACTTTGAAGACCTGCGCAACCAGATCGGTTTTGTAACACAGGATACGCAGCTTTTCTCCGGCACCATACGTGAAAACCTGATGTTTGTCAATCCGGCAGCTACTGAAGCAGAACTGCTGGATGCGTTACAAAAAGCCTCCTGCGATAACCTGCTGGCAAGAGCTGAAAAAGGTATTGAAACGATGATCGGTGAAGGTGGTTTGAAATTATCCGGCGGAGAAAAACAACGCCTGTCCATTGCACGGGCATTATTGCGTAAACCGAAACTGCTTTTGTTTGATGAAGCCACTTCAGCGCTTGATTCCTTAACGGAAGAAGAGATCACCGATACTATCCGGGAAATTTCACTGGAAGGAAACCAGGTTACCATCCTCATAGCACACCGCCTCAGCACCATTATGCATGCCGACCGTATTTATGTGCTGGAAAAGGGTGATGTGGTGGAAACGGGCAGTCATCAGAACCTGCTGGATGAAAAAGGACTGTATTATGCAATGTGGCGTCAGCAGATCGGCGAAAGAAAAACTAAAATAAGTGTGGCTTAATCTATGGGTTTCCTTTCATTTTTAGGTTTTGGTTCGGGAAAAATAAAAGACGCCATCCGGAAAGGGGCCATCATTATTGATGTGCGGACAGCAGCGGAATATGACAATGGCCATATTCCTGATGCGTTTCATATTCCGGTTGACAGGATAAAAGCGAATGCCGAAAGGCTGAAGGATGCCAAACGGCCAATTATTGTCTGTTGCAATTCCGGTGACCGCAGCAGCCAGGCTGTACATATGTTGAAAGCCAAAGGCATTAAAGAAGTGTATAACGGTGGCAACTGGGAAAGCCTGCTGACCACCATGAAATCTGTTTAACAGCTATTGATCAGTGTCTCTTTTTTCACCACGGCCGGCCATCAGGTCGGTGAAGATGTTTGATTTTTCCAGTTCCTCCATATCACTAAGCTCCAGTTCAATGGCGTTGGTGCTTTGAATGATCTCCACCAGTGAAAAGATCAATGAAGCCAGTAAGCTGAGCAGGCTTGCAGCAAAAATAAATTCAGCCGCCTTGTTCCATTCTTTATAAATGCTGTACATACAGGCCACACAGCAAAGGAAACTGAATACCCCAAGGCCCTGCATATACCGGATAAGGTTGATTCTCCTCCGCAGGCTCCTGATCTGGTGAAGAATGATCTTGCTTTTCTGACCTGAAATATACTCATCATGCAGTTTGCGAACCAGGTTGGCCAGCGCCAGGAACCGGTTGGTGTACGCCAGTAATAATAAACTGATGGCAGGGAAAAGCAGGGCTGGTGTATTGAAACTAATTTCCATTTTGCAATTTATGGATAAAAGAAAACCGGTTCAAATATGAACCGGTCTCTATACCACACTTCAAAAACAAAGAATACTACTTCAGGGAAAAGGAAAACGGGATATTAAGTTTAACTGAAAAGTTACGTCCTGCATTGAATACACCTGTGCGGCCTGTTGCCAGGTTTTGCGCAGCGTATTTCAAACGACTCAGGTGATTCTGATACGCAACATCAGCAAGGTTGGTTACTCCGAAGTACAGGCTGAAAAGAGTTTTGTTTTTATTCACCACGTCGCCACCAACACCGGTATTTAGCAAAACATACCCGTCCGTTGCTGTTTCTGTATCATACCCGGAGAAAAAATGCTTTTGACGGAAGGTACCGGCCACTTCGAACCTCGCATATAGATTAGCAATGTGTTTGCCTGCCTTCTTGAAATCTGCTCTCAGTTCACTGTTAAACCGCGGAGCCGGTATCAGCGGCAGGTTATCACTTCCATCACGGTCATTGTCGAGCTTCTCGTCAAAACGGCCTCTTACAAAAGAAATGCTGTTTTCAAAATGGAGCCAGTCGAGCGGGTGAGGATGGATATCAAAAGAAAATTCCAGTCCTGAAAGTTTCGCATCGCTCTGTGCAAATTTAAATGCCGGAATATCTTCCCCATCCACCGTTACCAGTGAATCACCGCCACCGGCTGACCCGAGTTTTCGGTAAAAGATAAAATCGTTCATCCGGTTGTAGAAAGCTGACAGGCTGAAACTGATATGATCTGAATTGAGTTCAATCCCGCCATCAAACTGAAGACTTGTTTCAGAAGACAGGTTGGCCTCTCCATATTCATACCGGTTTGTTCCTTCATGCGCACCATTACTGGACAGTTCGGCCAGTGTAGGCGCCCGGAAACCTCTTGCAATATTTGCTTTTACCGTCACATTCTTTGCCGGTTCATAGCTTACACCGATACTCCCTGAAAAATTAGAAAATGATTTTTTCAACGGGGTAAATTTTATGTCTGACCCATCTGAAAAACCTTCCGCATCCAATGACCGGTTATCAAAACGAACTCCGCCGCTGATGGTTCCGTTTTTAAGGAAACGCTGGGCGTAAACAAAAAACCCTGCATCAAAGAGTTGATATTCGGGTATCAGCACTTCTTCCCCTTTGTTGAGGTTTTGCTGGCTCATACCATTTACACCTATCGTGGTATGCCATTCTTTAAACTCGGGCAATTGCCATTGCAGGTTGTAATTGACCGTTTTCAGATCAAAGAATAATTCCTGCTCGTCGGGGTCTTCTGCATTGCCGAATTCCTTCCGCTGATTTTGCTGGTAAGCAAGATTGAGTTTGATACGGCTTTTCTTTATCACAAAATTGTTATCTGAAACGATCTTACTGTGTTGTATGCGCTGGTAGGGGATAAACATTTCCCAGCTGTCCAGGTCACCGGTTGTGGCGATCCTTTCCAGCGGAGTGCCGGCATATAAAATAAATTTACCTGTGGCATCATCCCTGTCGCCTTCCACCAGCCCGATACGCTGGTTGAAACTGGAAAATACCAGGTGGCTGTAGCCCCAGCTTTTATTGATCCCTGCATAACCACCAAAGTTCCGTTCGTTGAAACGGGAGTTGAGCACCCGCCCATCGTATTTGTTTTTGTAGTCGCCGGCTGACTTAAAGGTGCCGTATGCATTCCAGTTGAA
>JAEUVM010000018.1 GCA_016787125.1 Chitinophagaceae bacterium
ACTCATAACTTATTACTTACAACTTATAACTTTTTTTGCCATTAACAGCGATTCAATTTAACTTATGCCAAATATTAAACGATGACCCCGGTAAAGAAAGGAAGCCACTTATCCCGCCGAAATTTTATCCGCAATGCCGCACTCACAGGTGCAGGATTCTTTATCATACCCCGGCATGTGCTGGGCCGTGGCTTTATTGCCCCAAGTGACAAACTGAATATTGCCGGTATCGGTGTGGGTGGTAAAGGATCGAGCGACCTGGCCGAGTTTGCGAAAAGTCCGAGAGTGAACATTGTGGCGCTTTGTGATGTGGACGACCGCCAGGCGAAGGATAGTGTGAAGCGTTTTCCCAATGCACCTTACTACCGCGATTTCAGGGTGATGCTGGATAAGGAGAAGAACAATATTGATGCGGTGTCTGTTTCCACACCCGATCATACACACGCTGTGGCCACACTGGCTGCCATGCAACTCGGTAAGCATGTGTACACCCAAAAGCCACTGACGCATGATATATATGAAGCCAGGATACTGGCACAGGCTGCCGTAAAATATAAGGTGGTGACACAGATGGGAAACCAGGGCGCTTCGGGTGAGGGTGTGCGGAGGACCAAAGAAATGATCGATGCAGGGCTGATCGGCAAGGTGACTGAAGCGATCGCCTGGACGAACCGGCCTGTTTGGCCGCAGGGCATTCCTACTCCTAAAGGTGATTTTGCTGTACCTTCTGAACTTGACTGGAACCTCTGGCTTGGCCCGGCGAAGGACATGGCGTACAACCCGGCCTACCTGCCTTTCAACTGGCGGGGATGGTGGGCATTTGGTACGGGAGCGCTGGGTGATATGGCTTGTCATGTGATGGACCCGATCTACCGCATTTTGCCGATCGATTATCCCGAATCGGCTGAATGCAGCGTGGCCACAGTGTGGAAGGAAATGTGGAATGATACACAGAATCCTGATTCCTGTCCGCCGGCCAGCATCATTCACCTAAGCTATCCAAGGAAAGATAATAAAGGTAAGATTAGCGTGTCCTGGTACGACGGCGGATTGCTGCCGGAGCGGCCGGCTGAGTTGTTGCCCGAGGAGGCATTTGGCAGCTGGGATGGCGGGGTGCTGTTTATCGGAACAAAGGGCAAGCTTTTAGCTGATTGCTATGGCGTGAACCCCAGGCTGCTGCCCACAAAACTGATGAAGGAAAAAACGATGCCGCCGGAAACCATCAAGCGGGTGCCGGAAGGACATTATATACAATGGGTAAACGCCTGTATTGCCGGGTATGGCAAAGGCGAAACCAGCTCACCATTTGAATATGCCGGTCCCTTTACCGAAAGCATCCTGATGGGCAACCTGGCCATCCGGAGCTGGCTGATGAAGAACCCGAAACTGAAAGGCTGGGATGATAAATACCTCGGCCGCAAAAAACTCCTCTGGGATGCCAAAAACATGAAAGTGACCAATTTTGATGAAGCTAACCAGTTTGTCCGCAGGGAGTATAGAGAGGGATGGAAATTGGAACTTTGAGAATCCCGGATGGCCGGGACAGGTGTGGAAATGCGTGCCTCCAACAAAGTTGGTGGGTGGAAATTTGAAAATGTGAAAATGTGAAAATGTGGAAACCCCGGATGGCCGGGACTGGTGTGGAAATGTGCAGGGGTGCATTCCCCATTCACTATTGCCCATTCCCATCTTTGCTGTCAGGAGGCATCTGCAACCCTTTTTTTCATTTTAAAAACGTGTTCTGGGGCATCTGCAACCCTGTTTTGGCGCCGTAGAGACGAGGTATGCCTCGTCTCTACTATGTTTTTCATTTTGAAAACGTGTTCTGAGGCATCTGCAACTATGTTTTTGGAAAAAAAAGGCTGTCAGAAGGCATCTGCAACTATGTTTTCGATTTCAAAAGGCTTTCAGAAGGCATCTGCAACTATGTTTTTGGATTTGAAAACGTGTTCTGAAGCACCTGCAACTATGTTTTTGATTATAAAACGCCTTTCCGCCTTCCCGGCAAAACCAAACAACCCTGTAGAGACGAGGCATGCCTCGTCTCTGCGAATTAAACGCACCCCTGCACATCAGCAAATCAGCAGATTTGCACATTTGCATACGTGGCATGATTCGTCTTTGCTGTCCGGGGAAAGAAAATTGCAGGGCGGTCAGGCGGCGTCAAGCAGGCGGATGAGTTCCTGCAGTTCCTGCATTTTGTAATTGTCTTTTTCTGTCTTGAAACATTTGCTCAGTTCTTCGAGCAGGTATTGTATCACCTGTTTGTTTTTGGCAGGGCGGAAATAAGCGCCGACTGGCGGCACGGAAATGCGTTTGAAATATCCTTCCACATCCTGGTGTGAAAACATTTGTCCCGAATTGGGATCTATAAAGAAATCAATTTTACTACGGGGGTCGGGCAGGTCTTCGGCTGAATAGCCGGGTTTGAAATAGGCTACAATAAATTGTTTCGGGATATTGATGGCCCGCACGGGAATATCGAGCAGTTCACACAGCACGAGGTAAAGAATACCATTGCTTACCTGGTTGCCCCGTTTAGCCTCCAGCGTTTTATGCAATAAGAACTCATTTGGTTCTTTGTAATTGGTTTCGCTGCCGGTGAGTCCGAAATAACTGTAGAGGATACTGGTAACGCAGCGCACCTGCTCGAGCGGGGTGAGGTAATTATTCAGTTCAAGCCAGATATTGCGCCTGATCTTTTCTATTTCCTGCAATACCGGGGTGGTGGAGAGTTCCGGATACTGGAATTTACCAGTAAGGAGAGCGCCGAGCATCAGGTCGTGGTGACCGGCAATACTCCACTGCCGGAAATCTTCGGTGAGATCGGTATAGTGCAGTTTGTGTATAAGTAATTCTATCCGTTGTTGGATATCTTCATCGGGTGTGGTTTCCCATAAATGCTCAAGGTTGGGGATGATATTTCGTCCATAGTCGATGATCTTACCAGACACTGCCCCGAATACTTCTTCATCAGGATCGTCTATTAATGTAAGCAGTGCTGTTATTTCATTGTTGGGTTCCATGGATCAATGCATTGAATGCACTTGCAATATCTCTATTGCCCGTGAAAGGAAGTTGTTAAACTTTTCCACAGGTGTGCTGATAGGGGGGAATTGGGAATGGGGAATTGGTGAATGAATAGTCAACAGACAATATTCAATTTTGGATAAAGTCTGTTCATACATATTGGTCAGATCAGGAAATTCATGATCAGCTTGCTTCCATAATTGCCCCATTCTTTCATTACTTTCTCCAGGGATGCCGAGATGGTGTCGCGGGTTACTTTCTTTCCTTTGGTGGCCGGGGTTACCTTATTCATATTTACATCAAACACTTCCACCTTGGTGGCAAACCAGGTGGCGTGCAGGCGGGGGATACCCACACCGAGTATCATACCGGGCAGGCCATGTATACCTTCGGGACCACCGCTCACGAGCAGTTCTTCTGCATAGAAAGCAAATACGGCAATCGAATCATTGATGATGCCGACGGCTTTGCGGCATTCATAGCCGGCAATGGTGCGGAAGTCACCGGTGATTTTCCATTTTATTTTCAGCAGGCTGTCTTCCATCAGGAAGGTTTCTTCAAATACCGGTTTTTGGGCGATGGTCATCCCTTTTTTGAAATCGGTATACACCACATTTTTATCTGCCACAGGCCGCCACCAGAGGCGGGGGTCGAGCGGTACATCTTTGCCGGGCTGGTAAAGAGAGCGGGTGGTATCGCCGGTAAAGTCGTAGTAATTCAACAGTGATACGGGAAACCGTTCTTTA
>JAEUVM010000268.1 GCA_016787125.1 Chitinophagaceae bacterium
CTGGCGAAGCTCCAGATCGAACTTGCTGAGGCTGAAAATCTGAAGAAGATGGAGGCCGCCCTCATCAAAGCGGTTCACGGGCTGCCGACCGAGGTGGTTGAAGCATTTTTCTCGAGATATGACAGAGAAGCAGACCAGCTAGGAGTGGTTAAATGAGTGCAGTCTGGAAGGCCCACATGGACCGCCTGCGGGCCGGCACCCTTGGCCGCTACAAGCGCGGCGACATCGCTCGTTGGCTTGAGGAGAATACTTTTCTCAAGGGAGAACCATTTTCTTTCGCTGGGCACGAGTACCAATTAAAAATCCTTGAGGAAACCTCGAAGAATATCGTGGTGACAAAGCCCTCCCAGGTGGGCTGTTCGGAACTTGTAGCCAGGCTCATCCTTGCCAGGGCGGCTATTGAGCCCCTCAACATCATTTACGTGATGCCAACACAGTCGGCGGCGTCTGATTTCGCCAAAGGGCGCGTAAACGACATCATCAACGACTCGCCATACTTGTCAGGGCTTATAGACAGCAGCGTCGACAACGTCTCGGTCAAGAAACTCGGCCATTCCTTTGTGTTTTTCAAGGGGGCCAGCAAAGATTCACAAGCTATCAGCGTGCCATCAGACATAGTGGTGGCGGACGAATTTTCGTACGCTAATGCCACTGTCGTAAAACAGTATCAGTCCCGCCTGAACCACTCCAAATATAAGGAAAAAATCTATTTTTCCACGCCGACGCTGCCTGGACGAGGTATTTCCGCCTTGTTTGACGAGTCGAAACAGCACTTTCGCATGGTCAAATGTACCCATTGCGGGCACTGGAGTTGGCCGAATCTACCCCACGACATCAGGATTCCAGGGGTTCCGGAGATCGATTGGAGCGCCTTGAACAAGGCGAAACTGGCGAAATTGGACTACATGAGCGCCTTTTTTGCCTGCCCGAAGTGCGGAAAAGCACCCGATTACACCCCAGAACACCGAGAATGGGTGTGTAAAAACCCGGATGACAAGTATGAAGCGGTCGG
>JAEUVM010000280.1 GCA_016787125.1 Chitinophagaceae bacterium
AGCACATTAGCACATCAGCATATTAGCTAATTAGCTAATTAACATATACGTTTCCAATTCCTCCATCATCAACCTGCTTCCCACAAAGAAGGGGGTGCGCTGGTGCAGGCCGGTGGGCTGGAGGTCGAGTATCCGCTTCGTTCCGTCGGTGGCTTTTCCACCTGCCACTTCCACGATGAAGGCAAAGGGATTACATTCATACAACAACCTGAGTTTACCTGCCGGTTTGCTCGTGGTGCCCGGATAGGTAAAGATGCCGCCCTTGATAAGATTACGATGCACATCCGCCACCATGCTGCCGATATAGCGCTGGGTGTAGGGGCCTCCGTTCGACTTATCTTTTTTCTGGCAGGCCGTAATGTATTTTTTCACCCCTTCATTATACTCGAAGAAGTTGCCATGGTTCACAGAATAGATCCTTCCCGTCTCCGGACATTTTATATCCGGGTGACTCAGCGTCCACTCGCCGATAGAAGGATCCAACGTAAAACCATTCACACCCCTTCTCGTGGCATATACCAGCATCGTGGATGAACCATAGATAACATAGCCGGCAGCCACCTGCTGATGGCCGGGCTGCAGAAAATCTTCCATCGCCACCGGTGTACCGATGGGCGTCACCCGTTTGTATACACAAAAGATGGTACCGATGGATACATTCACATCTATATTGGCGCTGCCATCGAGCGGGTCGAACAGGCATACATACTTCGACTTATTGCTGATCTCATCATCAAAAGCCACAAAATCATCCAGTTCCTCGCTGGCTATACCGGCGCAACTGATACCATGCTTCAGCACACGGATCAGCTGGTCGTTGGCATATATATCCAGCTTCTTTACTTCTTCGCCCTGCACATTCACCGTACCCGCATCGCCGAGTATATCCACCAGCCCGGCCTTGTTCACTTCCACATTCACCCTTTTGGCTGCAAGACCAATATCCCTGAGCAGGCGGGATAATTCGCCGGTGGCATTGGGCACATCACGTAATTGCTGGATGGTAAATTCATCAAGCGTTAAGATCGTACGGTTCACAGACATATGGCAGGGGTTTGATTCGGGCAAAAATACTGATTTGGAAATTAGACGATTTGAAGATGTGAAAATTTGAAGATTTGAAGATGAGACAATTTGAAGATGAGGCGATTTGAAGATTTGGAGATGAGACAATTTGAAAATGTGAAAATGTGAAAATGTGGAAATCCCGGATAGCCGGGACAGGTGTGGAAATTAGCGGAGCAAGAACCTATCTAACGCCATATCCTTCCGCGAACAGCCGGAAAACGCAGAGACGGCAAACATTTTCAAATCCGCATTCCTACATC
>JAEUVM010000024.1 GCA_016787125.1 Chitinophagaceae bacterium
AGACTTTGTGGTAAAAGTGATAGATGTATTTCCCGACGACTTTCAATATCCCGGCACCGGCGCTGGTGCACGGAGAAGCACCGCCGGCCCTTACCCGATGGGTGGCTACCAGATGCTGGTGCGTGGCGAGATCATGCGGGGAAAATTCAGGAACAGTTTTGAAACACCGGAGCCTTTCAAACCCGGAAAGATCGAAACGGTAAAATTTGACCTGCCCGATATTGCCCATACCTTTAAAAAAGGACACCGGCTGATGATACAAATTCAGAGCAGCTGGTTTCCGCTGGCTGACCGCAACCCTCAGCAGTTCATGAATATCTATGAAGCCACGGCCAAAGATTTTCAAAAGGCCAACATCCGTATTTATCATGATGCGGCAAACGCCAGCAGCATATATTTGCCAATAACCCGTTTATAAGTCATGCGAATACTCACCAGTTTAATATCACTGCTTTTTGCAGTGTCTCTTGTGGCGCAGGAGCCCAACATTATTCCCCGGCCGGAAAACCTGAAATGGATCAACAAGGAAAAACCATTTACACTCAGTTCCTCCACTGTAATTGTATTGGAAGGAAGTAACCTGGAAAAAACAGCAGCGTATCTGAATGCTTACCTGAAGAAATATTTCCAGTACAATCTGAAAGTGGTAAAAAGAACATCTTCGGCAAACGTCATCCGGCTCAATTATGAACGGATGGACCATAAACATGCTGGTGCCTATATGCTTCGCATTGACGACAAAGGCATTTACCTGGCCGGAGATAATGAAGAAGGTGTGTTCAATGGTGTGCAAACGCTGATACAATTACTTCCTGTATCTGAAGCAGGTAAAATTGCAGCAAAGGCAGATATTCCCTCTGTATACATCAGCGATGGGCCCCGCTTCGGTTACCGTGGTATGCACCTCGATGTGGCACGACATTTTTTCCCTGTTGACTTTATCAAAAAATATATTGACTATCTCGCCCTGCATAAACTTAATACCTTCCACTGGCACCTGACAGATGACCAGGGCTGGCGTATTGAAATAAAAAAATATCCTCAGCTAACCACTGTGGGTGGCTGGCGCAACGGTACCATCACGGGCCGCTACCCCGGCAATGGCAATGATAAACAACGCTACGGCGGCTTTTACACCCAG
>JAEUVM010000368.1 GCA_016787125.1 Chitinophagaceae bacterium
CGGTATTGCAGCCGTGGCGTTTTATCTCGCAGCATTTAAATGGCAATACAATACCTCTATCTGGGTGCTGGTGCTTGCTGCACCACTGGTGCCGATACTCGACTGGCTGCTGCCATCAAAAGATTTTACGTGGAAACCTTCTTCCTTTTCATTTCCATTTATTTCAAAACTCAAAAGTATAGTCATGAAACCCATGTTGAAAAAAGGCGCCGCTGTGGTGGTGCTGGCCGCTATGATCGGCCATGAAGCCTCCGCCTTCTGCGGCTTTTATGTGAGCAAAGCAGATGGTACGCTCAAAAACAAAACCTCGCAGGTGATACTGGTGCGGGATGGCAACCGCAATGTGATCACCATGTACAATGATTTTAAAGGCAATACCAAGGACTTTGCCATGGTGGTGCCCGTGCCCGTGGTACTGGAAAAGAAAGATATTAAAGTGGTGGACCAGGCCATCTTTAATACTCTGAATGATTACAGCAAGCCGAGACTTGTGGAGTACTATGATCAGAATCCCTGCAATATGTATGACAGGAGGGAGGCAGCAGCAAGCAAATCTCTTTCCGGCCGTGTGCCGGGCCTGTCGGTAGCTGAAGATGCAAAAAGAGACAAAGACCTCGGCGTACGTGTGGAAGCACAATACCTCGTAGGTGAGTATGATATTATGATCCTGTCGGCCAAAGAATCATCCGGGCTGAAAACCTGGCTGGATGAGAACGGCTATAAAATTCCTGCCGGGGCTGATGAAGTGCTGCAGCCGTATATCAAGAGCAACCTGAAATTCTTTGTGGTAAAAGTAAATGAAGCGGAGAAGAAAAAACTGCCGGGCAATTACCTGCGGCCATTGCAGATCAGTTTCGCCTCACCCAAGTTCATGCTGCCCATCCGCCTGGGTATGGCCAACGCCGATGGCGACCAGGATATGATCGTGTATGCTTTTACCAAAAAAGGAAGAATAGAATGCACCAACTACCGTACGCAAAGCCTTCCAACAGGCAACAATGTTCCTTTATTTGTAAAAAATAATTTCGGCAGCTTTTATGCCAACCTTTTCCAGCATCAATGGGCCAAAGAAGGCAAGGCACTCACCATGCTGGAGTATGCCTGGGATGTAAGTCCGAAGAACTATGTGAAGTGTGATCCCTGTGTGGCCACCGCACCTTCAGTGCAAGACCTGGTACAATCCGGCGTATGGTGGATCAACCGCGACTGGAATGATTACACCGACGTGGACAATGAAGAAGAAGATTATTCAGACAATGTATTCTTCACCCGCCTGCATGTACGGTACAACAGGGATAAGTTTCCCCAAGACCTGATGTTCCAGGTAACGCCGAATACAGAGAACTACCAGGCCCGCTATGTGATCACACATCCTGCCACCGGTGATTTCAATTGCGAAGCCGGTAAAAAATAC
>JAEUVM010000369.1 GCA_016787125.1 Chitinophagaceae bacterium
GTTCAGAACAAGGTGGAAAAAGCAACCCTGGGTGACCTCGGTGTGCTGGCCGACCTGAAGAAGAAACTGGATAGTGACGCTGCTGCCGGTAATGCAACAGAAGAAGCCAAGCCTGAGTAATATTAAAGGCTGGAAAATAAATGAAGCCCTCCGGATGACGGAGGGCTTTTTTTTTGAACTTATTTTACTCTTTCATTTTTATGCCGGGATGAGACGGTGGTTCACCAGATGGAATGTCATCAGGCGTGGCAGGTCTGAATTGGATAATGTTGCATTCACCCGGTTCAGTATACCGGACAATGATTCGTCCGGGGCTTATCATTTTTTTATGAAGGTAAGTAATGACAGCATTGACCCTGTCCCAGCTGACTTGTCCACCCTTCTCTTCACATGCTCCGCCAAGCAGCACAATTCTGCATCCGGGATTATTTAGCAGAGTTGAGGCAATGCTATCCAGTGCAAGACGTGCATTGACTGAAAGGGCAACTGAACTTTTGGTAAAAGAAACAGAAGGAAACACACCTGGCAGGGATGTGCAATCGGGATAAATTCTCTTCAGACTTTCAGCACAGGAATCGGGGCATGGACATTTGCCCACTCCTTTATCATTTGAAGGCTGACAATAAGTTGGTGTTATGAGTTCATAGTCCTTGCAATCGGGCACTCCATCGCCGTCCGTATCAAGAGAAACACCGTGTGCATCTACCGGGCAGCCCATTGGAGTTTGTTCCCAGTCGAATTCATCGGGTATGCCATCGCCATCACTATCTGAGCTGCAACCGGGCCTGTATTGCCCAAGGGTAGGCTCACGCAATTCTTTATAGGCATAGTAGAGCGGGTTCACCCACCAGAGCGGTTCAATGGCTTTATGGCCGATATTGATATTAAGTCCGAGGCTAAGAAAGTTGTACGAGTCGAAGTCTCTTGTATGGGCGGCATCACCCCAGGCATGTTCTTGCCACCGCTGCCCATCAAGCAGGTCATCTTTAATAAAGGTCCAGCGTTCTTCAATTGCCAGGTTAATACGCTTGTTTAACCGGAAGGCAACACCGGCACCTACCATACCGGATGGCTTTAGGGTTTGTCCGAATAATTTCGGCCTCCTGTCACCATGGTTTTCGGCCGGTGTTTCGAATGCTCCGTTCAGTATGTTATTTCGCAAATTTCTTATTACAGATTTCCTGTTGGAATAGCTGGCCTGGGCAAGGCTGTTGAATGCGGCAGCATAGTTATTATTTGCATCGTCAAGCGCATCCACTTTTGTATCATAAATGCTGGCACCAATACCGGCGAATCCGTACAGGTTCAGCCAGCCTCCGGTTTTATGAAAACGGATATTATTCAATGAGAACATACCCTGGATGCTGAGATCCTGCACCACAGTTTTATAATTATAGTACACTTTGTCGAACGCCGAAGTGGGCAAACCTGTTTTGGAAGAAACAACTCTTTGTCCGCTGCCGGGATTGTTAACAATTTCCGGAGCGCTATAGGATTGAATATTGCCCAGGTTCTTATTTGTCCACGCATCGTTTTTGGCAAAATTCTCATTGGCCCTGAAATGATAACCCCGGCCTGTACCATATATATATTCCATGCGCAATGAGAAAACATACCCGATCGCTTTTCTTACATGAATTCCAAAACCTGGCGAGAAGAAAACAGCAGGCATATCACCGCTTACCTGGAAAAGCCCGGCTTTTATTCCAGCCTCCCATTGGTGTCGTGGCTTAGCCGGAAACACATCGGTTGAAGCCAGGAAGGAAGAATGTTGCCGCCAGCGGTTACGGGGAAAGAGCATACTGTCTTCCCGGTGATAAGGTACCAGCG
>JAEUVM010000392.1 GCA_016787125.1 Chitinophagaceae bacterium
CAATACCTGGATGAGCAACCCTCTCCTGCTTCCCTCCTGCTGATCGGTGATGAGCCTGCACTTGAATCCCTTCTTGCACAGTACGACATACCGCCCGAAAACGTACGCATCATCCATGCAAATGAAGTGATCGGTATGCACGAGCATCCCACCAAAGCATTGAAAGAGAAACAGCGCTCTTCTATTGCTATCGGTTTTCATTTACTGGCTTCCGGCAAAATGGACGCCTTCATCAGTGCAGGCAATACCGGCGCTATGCTGGTGGGTGCCCTCTTCACTATAAAGGCGCTGGAAGGTGTGATCCGGCCGGCCATTTCCACTATTATGCCGCGGGTGGATGGCGGTACCGGGCTTTTACTTGATGTGGGCTTAAATGCCGACTGCAAGCCCGAGCAACTGAACCAGTTTGCCATCATGGGATCGGTGTATGCACAACTCATATTGGGTATCAGCGAACCGAAAGTGGGCCTTATCAATGTGGGTGAAGAAGAAGGAAAAGGCAACCTGCTGGCGCAAGCGGCTTATCCCCTGCTAAAAGAAAATAAACACATCAACTTTACCGGCAATATTGAAGGTCGTGATGTGCTTACCGGCAAAGCCGATGTTATGGTGTGTGAAGGCTTTACCGGCAATATCATTCTGAAGATGGCTGAATCTATTTATGATATCAGCCGGCAGCGGGAGGTGAAAGATGAATATTTCGAGCGTTTCAATTTTGAAATCTATGGCGGCACGCCGGTACTCGGTGTGGCTAAACCGGTGATCATTGGTCATGGCATCTCTGGTGAAAGGGCCTTTAAGAATATGATCGGCCTGGCGCAGCGGATGATCGAGAAAGACGTGATGGCAAAAATGAAAGAGGCGCTGGCGGGGTAACTCACATAAGCAGGAAAACTGTTGATAATTAATAGAAAAAGTTTTGGCATGTAGCGTGTGGGACTGTATTTTTGCACTCCCAAATCTGAAAAGGTGAGGGTGTAAACGGCCACGGTCATTTATAAGATTCCGTAGCTCAGTTGGTAGAGCAATACACTTTTAATGTATGGGCCCTGGGTTCGAGTCCCAGCGGGATCACAGAGAAAGCCTTCCGGATATGCGGGAGGCTTTTTTGTTTGCTGCGCAAAGGGGGAATGGGAACGCGGAATACACGGATTTAGGGGATTAGCACGGATTGGTTTGTTATTTTGCTGCGGGGAAGGGGTTTATAGATCATGGCTTATAGTTCATGGTTCATAGATTACTCCGCCCATTGGCCATTCACTCTCAACTCTTGACTCTTGACTACTGACTCTTGACTACTGACTCTTGACTCTTGACTACTGACTATTGACTACTGACTATTCACTACTGACTATTCACTTCCCCCGCTTCCATCATTTCAGTTCGGACAGGATAATTTTCTTTTGTTTGAGTGTTTTTTTCATTGCTTTTTCTCTTACCGCCGGGTTGTTGCTGTGGATCAATTCAAAATATTCGGTTGGTATCACCTGCCAGGATAGCCCGTATTTGTCTTTACACCATCCGCAGGAACCTTCCTCGCCGCCGTTTTGAGTG
Source organism: Chitinophagaceae bacterium (assembly GCA_016787125.1). Lineage (GTDB taxonomy): Bacteria > Bacteroidota > Bacteroidia > Chitinophagales > Chitinophagaceae > JJ008. Next base: position 1,555 of record JAEUVM010000392.1, read on the forward strand.
AGTGCATTCCAGTAGTAATCTGTTTCGGCCTGGTCTTTTGTATTGATCACAAAAGAAACGGCTTCATTAAATTTAAACAGCGGTCCGGCTGCCAGGATGTGAAACTCCATTCCCGCTATTTCAATTACCGCAGTTTCTATTCCTGCTTCATTTCCGCTTTCGTCGCTATTGAAACGGCGAAAATCCTTCAGCCTGCCATCTTTAAAAATGGATAAATAATAATCTGCCACTGCTTTGGCATCTTTTTCCACCCATAGGTAGGGAGTGATCTTTTGTGTGTTCATGTTTTTATTGTTTTGTCCTGGTTCTGAAACCGTTGTTGTTTGGGTAACT
>JAEUVM010000395.1 GCA_016787125.1 Chitinophagaceae bacterium
CGGGTCGCGGCCACCCATTACTTCCGGCACGGTTTCCTTTGGTTTCTGCAATCCGATGTAATGGCCCTGCGAAATAACGGAATGACGGCTGATCTTTGTCGGACCTTCTATCACCCAGTCATTCGCCTGCTTCTTGTCAAACCGGCAGGTATTGCAGATCCAGCCTGGCTTTCCTTCATAGCTCTGCACCTCACCCCACTCATCTTTGCGGGCCGTTACCCGCAGCACATCATCACCCCGCTGCCACAGCGTTACTTTGCCGCAGCACTTATCGCAATCACGATGGGCATCCACCGGTTTGGTAAACCACACCCTGTTCTTGAAGCGGAAGGTTTTATCTGTCAGCGCCCCCACCGGACAAACATCTATCATGTTTCCGCTGAAGTCGTTGTCAATAGCCTTAGAAATATAAGTTGATATTTCGGCATGGTCGCCCCTGTCGAGAATACCATGCACACGGTTATCTGTCAGCTGGTCGGCCACATAAGTACAGCGGTAGCAAAGTATGCACCTCGTCATGTGAAGCTGGATATACGGACCAATATCTTCTTTCTCAAATGTTCTCCGCTTGAATTCATAGCGGGTGCCTTCCTTGCCATGCTCGTAGCCAAGGTCCTGCAGGTGGCATTCACCGGCCTGGTCGCAAATGGGACAATCGAGCGGATGGTTGAGCAATAAAAACTCCACCACACCAGCCCTGGCATCCTGTACCCTTTCGCTGGTGATATTTTTTACCACCATTCCATCCATCACATTGGTGCGGCAACTGGCCACCAGTTTAGGCATCGGCCGGGGATCAGCTGCAGAGCCGGCCGCCACTTCCACCAGGCAGGTACGGCATTTACCACCACTGCCTTTGAGTTTACTGTAGTAGCACATGGCAGGCGGTGTCACATCGCCACCGATCATCCTTGCGGCATGCAGAATGGTGGTGCCCGGGGCCACTTCGACAGTTATATTATCTATCGTGACCTTAAAATTCGCAGGCGCTTCTTTTTTTACTTCGTCAGCCATAATATTTCACGCAAAGGCGCTAAGGTTTAATGACCAAGGCGCAAAGCTTATAAATTATTTACAATCCTGTGTATACCATTTTTTATGAGAGGCACATTAAAATTTATCAATAAGCCCTTTAATATTCGTCAACCTTGAATATGTAAGCACTTGCTTATAATGCACTTCGGCTAACGTTTCTACGGGCTTAAATTCAATAATCAACTTATCACCAACAATCAAATCAGGTACAAATCCAATTCCCATATCAATACCTTCATGTATCACCTTTATTCCTTGTTGTCGCCTTACAGAAAGCCCGGTCTTATTCCATTCCTAACAAAATATCTCCTCGTAAACACTTTCAAACAGCCCGGCACCATAACGGCTATGTATCTTAAAACATATATCAACAACAATTTTCGATAGCTCATTTTCAGTCATACACTGCGCCTTTGCGTTCTTTCCTTTGCCGTCTTTGCGTGAAAAATTATGCAGGTGTTGCCACCTTCAACGGATCAGCATAATTGGCCAATCCATAATTTCTTCTCAAACAATCTTCCGGGTTGTTCACATGCCATTCAAACTCATCCCTGAAATGCCGTATCGCTGCCGCTACCGGCCAGGCTGCTGCATCACCCAGCGGACAGATCGTGTTGCCTTCTATCTTCCGCTGTATATCCCACAACAGGTCTATATCACTCATTTTACCCTGGCCGTTCTCTATCTTCAGCAATATCTTTTCCATCCAGCCGGTGCCTTCCCGGCAGGGTGAACATTGTCCGCAGCTTTCATGACGGTAAAATCTTGCCAGTGTGTAAGTATGCTTTACCACACACTGTGTATCATCCAGCACAATGAAACCACCAGAGCCCATCATCGAGCCGGTGGCAAAACCGCCATCCGCC
>JAEUVM010000405.1 GCA_016787125.1 Chitinophagaceae bacterium
GGCTGGTAAGATAGGCACCGATCTCTTTATCCTCGGCCGCATCCTTTTCCTTCCAGCCTGGTTCGGAAGAGCCACAGCCTGCGGCGAGAAGAAAGACGGTGACCAATAAAAAACAACTGGCACTTCTGTAATAACAATTGCATATCATATCGGGTTAGTGGCTGATATTGGTTAATTCCTTTGGATTGTGTTTGTGGCGGAAAAAGATAGTAAATAAGACAGCAACTACCAGGGCATAAATTGCGAAAGTCAGCCAGATTGGTTGCCACTCCCGAATGAAAACAGGGTTAAGAAAAGAACCATTATCCAGAATCTTATTACTATCACTTCCGCATCCCATAAGGATGTTATTAACTGCCGGGTTCTTAATATCCGTTTTAAGGTAGGCCAGCAAACTATTTACATCTGTAAATTTCAGCGTAAAATATTTATCCAAAATAAACCCGCTGATCTTGCTTCCCAAAAATGCTCCGACTCCATTTGTCATCATCATGAATACACCCTGGGCGCTGGACCTGATTGAGGAATCTGTTGTGGTTTCAACAAACAGCGATCCGGAGATATTGAAAAAATCAAAGGCCATACCATAGATGATACAGGAGAAAATGATCATCCAGATCATATCCCCCGGGTTACCGTAGGAGAACAAGCCAAACCGAAGCACCCAGGCCAGCATAGAAAAAAGCATCACTTTCTTGATTCCAAACCGTCTCAGAAAAAAAGGAATGGTCAAAATGAATACCGTTTCTGAAATCTGGGATATTGATAAAATTATAGTGGAATACTTTATTACAAAGGAATCATTATACTCTGCCGTTTTTCCATAATCACTCAAGAATGTATCTCCATACATGTTTGTAAGCTGGAGGGCTGCTCCGAGAAACATAGAAAAAATAAAAAATGCAGCCATTTTATACCTGGCAAAGAGTTTAAAAGCTTTCAACCCCAGTTGCTCAATCAATGGAGCTTCTTTTGAAATTGATTTTTGAGGAGGGCACTTGGGCAATGTGAATGAGAAAATACCCAACACAATGGCTGTAACACCTCCTATCAGAAACTGATTTGTATTAGCCTTACTGCCAGTGAGGTTGGTAATCCACATGGCTGCAATAAATCCGATGGTACCCCAAACCCGTATAGGCGGAAAGACTTTCACCACATCATAATTATTTCTCTTAAGTATTGCATAAGAAATAGAATTAGATAATGAGATAGTAGGCATATAACAAAGCATGGCACCAAGTATAACGTAATAGAGATTGCCTGCATCTTTTACCTGTGGCACATATAGAAGAAATGCCCCATAAAGAATATGTAATACTCCATAAAGCCTTTCAGCATTCACCCACCTGTCAGCAATAATACCTGTCAACGCCGGCATTATGAGGGATGCGATGGCAAGGGTTGAGAATATGGCTCCGAATTCGGCGCCTGTTCCCATACAATGGCTAAAGAAATAAGTGGCAATCGTTATCAGCCAGGCCCCCCACACGAAAAACTGGAGAAAGCTCATTACCGTTAATCTTAGTTTCAAATTCATAGCTCTATTTTTAATTCATCAAGGAAAGTGACAAGGGAAGATAAGGATTTTTAGTCCGATAAAGCTATGCGCTGTACCTTTGCATTCCTAATTATTACGTACAATGATTACCCCTGCTGATACTTCCAAAGACCTGCAAAAAGTGGCTGATAAAGTGAGATCCGGTCAGCGCATCACCGATGAGGAATGCCTCCTGCTGTTTGACAAAGCCAGCCTGGGCTTTGCGGGCAGCCTGGCCAACGAGGTACGGGAAAGAAAGAACGGGAATAAGGCCTATTTTAACCGCAACTTCCATATAGAACCCACCAATGTATGTGTGTTCAGCTGTAATTTCTGCTCCTACAGC
>JAEUVM010000047.1 GCA_016787125.1 Chitinophagaceae bacterium
CCGTGCCATGAAAGAAGGCATCACCCCGCAACAGGTGGTGGATAAATACCATGCGATGATGAAGGAATCATTTGATCAACTGGGTATTGCCTTTGATGTTTATTCAAGAACATCCGCCCCGGTGCATCATGAAACATCATCTGCCTTTTTCAAAAAACTGTACGACGACGGCCTTTTTGAAGAAAAAGAAACCGAGCAGTACTATGATGAAAAAACAAACACGTTCCTGGCCGACCGCTATATTACCGGCACCTGCCCCATTTGTGCCAACCCGAATGCCTATGGTGATCAATGTGAGAAATGCGGATCCTCGTTAAGTCCTGACCAACTCATCAATCCACGCAGCACACTCAGTGATGCCGTGCCGTTAAAACGGAAAACCAAACACTGGTATTTTCCTTTGCAGCAATATGAACCCTGGCTGAAGAAATGGATACTGGAAGAGCATACCGAATGGAAGAATAATGTATTTGGCCAATGTAAAAGCTGGCTGGAAAACGGGCTGCAAAGCCGTGCCATGACCCGCGACAGCAACTGGGGTGTACAAGTACCGCTGCCCGATGCCGAAGGAAAAGTATTGTACGTATGGTTTGATGCACCCATCGGTTACATCAGCGCTACGAAAGAACTGACTGATAAATGGGCCGACTACTGGTGCAAGGAAGATACCAAGCTTGTTCATTTCATCGGTAAAGACAATATCGTATTTCACTGTATCATCTTCCCGGCCATGCTGAAGGCGCACGGCGGGTTTGTATTGCCCGACAATGTGCCCGCCAATGAATTTCTGAACCTGGAAGGTGATAAAATATCCACCAGCCGCAACTGGGCTGTGTGGGTGCATGAATACCTGCAGGATTTTCCCGGTTGTGAAGATGTGCTGCGTTATGTGCTTTGTGCCAACAGCCCGGAAACCAAAGACAATGACTTTACCTGGAAAGATTTCCAGGATCGCAACAACAGCGAACTGGTGGCCATCTTTGGCAACTTTGTCAACCGAACTTTTGTACTCATGCACAAACTATGCGGTGGCAAAGTACCTAAGCTGCATGAGGACATATTGGATGAAAATGACAAGGCGCTGATCGCCGAATTTGAAAACACCACTGCTGAAGTACAATCGGCACTGGAACACTATCGCTTCAGGGATGCGCTGTTCCAGGTGATAGACCTGGCCCGCAAAGGCAACCAGTATATGCAGAAAAAAGAACCGTGGATATTGGCCAAACAACTGCCTGAAAACACGGAAGTGCAAAAACCGATTGACAACTGCTTACACGTTTGCCTGCAATTATGTGCCAACCTTGCTGTGCTTATCAACCCCTTCCTGCCGGTTACAGCCCGGAAGATGCTGCACATGATGAAAGTGGTGGACAAAATGCTGGACTGGGAAAATGCCGGTAAACTGAAATTGCTGAGTGTGGGGTACAGCCTGCGTGAACCACAATTGCTTTTCCGTAAAATAGAAGACGAAGAAATAAACAAACAGGTGGAAAAACTGAAGAACGGCCGTCAACAAACTACTGTTGCTGCCGAAGCCACAAACGCAGAAGCAAAACCAGCCGCCACAGCAAAGCCCGAGATCGTGTATGATGATTTTGCCAAACTGGAACTCAAGGTTGCGACAGTAACAGCCTGTGAAAAAGTGCCAAAGGCCGACAAACTGCTGAAACTGGAAGTGGACCTTGGCACGGAGAAAAGAACTATTGTGTCAGGTATTGCACAACATTACACAGCAGAAGAGATGGTGGGCAAACAGGTGATCGTGGTAACGAATCTTGCTCCCCGCAAAATGAAAGGCATCGAAAGCCAGGGAATGATATTAACGGCAGAGGACAATGATGGAAAGCTGCAATTGCTAAGACCGGAAAATCCTGTTTCACCCGGTTCAAATGTGAGTTAACCGCTAAAATTTATATAAACGGCCGTTTTGTGTGTAACAAGGCGGCCGTTTCACTTTACAGCAGGCGGCTTTTCAGTAAATTCATGTTTAAATTCTTTCCGCACCTTGGCATTAAACAGGTTTCGAAGAAAAGCTATCCGGATTTCCCTGATCATACTTGGGTCAGTCATCCTGTTATTGGCAGCTTTTCATATCTGGTTTATTAATCATGCCAAAACAATGCTGGAAGATACGGTGAGCAAACAATCAGGCGGCCGTATCAAACTGAAGATCCGCAAGCTCCACTATAATTATTTTACAGAAAAGATGGTATTGGATGAAGCGGTATTCACCACCACTGACACCGCCACAGCGCCTTCCGCCTACCGGTTTGATATACCGGAAATGCGCATAAAGCTGAACGGACTTTTCCCGCTGCTGTTTGAAAAGAAACTGCTGATTGATTCATTATCGCTCCTCTCCCCACAGATACAAGTCACCACACTCCGCTATTCCACTGATACCGTAAAAAAGAAAGAAGACATTTCCATTCCGTATGAAATGGGAAAAGTATATCGTTCTATCCAGGATGCGCTGCAGGTATTGCAGGTAAAACAATTCAGGTTGAGTGATGGCGTTTTCAAACTGATCAACAAAGTGGAACCTGATCAGTTGCCGCTCGTCATCAGTCATATTGATTTTGACATAGACAACCTGCAGGTAAATGATGAAAATAAAGACGCCGAAAAGAAAATACTATTCAGCGATAATGTTATTATGCGGAGCGCCAACCAGAACATCCTTTTTCCAGATGGCAGGCATCGCTTAAGTTTCAGCCGCTTCCGTATCAACCTGCAAAAGAAACTGGTTGAATTTGACAGTTGCACCATCGAAGCACCGCGGAAAGACAGCATTGGTTCTTCTTTCAAAGTATTCTTCAATGCCTTGTTATTAACCAATATTGATTTTGACACACTATACCGTGCCGAAGTGATCAAGGCTGATTCCGTTTATTGTGTAAATCCGCAATTCACCCTGGCAGTTGAGTTGGGTAAAAAATCTGAGGCAAAACGAAACCCGCCCAAACTGGAAAATATCATCGGACAACTCACAGGTGATCTGCAGTTAGGATTTGTGGTGGTGGAAAATGCAGACTTCGACATCCGTACCAACCGTGGCGGCACCCCCAGTTCTTTTACTTTTACCCGCAACAATTTTGAGATGCAGGGCCTCAGTGTGATACAAAACAGTCCGAAGCCGATCACGGTAAAAGGCTTTGCCATGGCTATCCGCAATTATGAGAATTTTATAAAAGACAGCAGCTACAGTGTGAAGTTTGACAGTGTGATCTTCAAAAACGATCAGCTTACCCTCAGTAATTTCCTGTTTAACAAGCTCGACAATGGCCGTATCATTAACACCTTCAGTGTACCCCGCTTCAGTCTTGAGGGCCTGTCGTGGGACTACCTGGTATTTGAAAGAAAACTGAAAGCCCGCCAGGCCGATATGTACCAGCCGGTGATAAGCTATACCGCTTCATCTAACCGCAGGAACAAAGCCGGCTCAAACATTATTTATTCATTAGGTGTGCTGAATGAGTATATGGACCTGGAAAAACTCCGGATAACAGAAGGTGATATTGACCTGAAGCTCCGTGACAAAGTCCGGGTGCAGTTAAACAAAGCCACACTTTCCGTAGAAAGTCATTCACTGCTCACCTCCACCAAACTATCCGGCATACGCAATTCACTGACCGACCTGAATTTTGACAATGGTAAAATAGAAGCCGGCGACCTTACCATCCGGATGGAAAATATTCACTATGCCGGCAACCAGGGGAATCTGGCAGCGGGGATGGTAACCATAAGCGACAAGAATAATAACACAGACGTACGGTTAAAAAATGCCACCATTGATAAATTGCTGGTAAATGAGTACAGCGGCGATATTACAGCAAGCGGCATCCGGTGGAAAGAAGCGGCCGCTACACTAAATATCACCGGCAGTGCAAAAAAGACCGGACAGATCATTCAACTGGAAAATATCAGTGGTGCAAATACCACCATCAGCCTGGTGGTGAAAGGAAAGATCATTACGGCGAAACTTGACCAGGTATCAGCCAGCCGCTTCAGCACAGGCACAGAAGAGGGATTGGTATTGGGAGGCCTTTCTGCTGCGGGGCAAGGGCTCCGATTAAAAGATAAGGAGAACGACCTTTCTGTGAATACATTCAGTGTAACCGACAATCAGTCATCTTACTTTACCAATATATTTTATAAAACCAACAGCCCGGCGCTTTCAGCCGGTATCAGCATCCCCTCCGCCTCATTTATCCCGGATATAAAAAGCATACTATCCGGGACTATTAATATTGATGAAGCCCTGGTGGAAAAACCGGTCATTGAGATCAGAAAAATATCAGGTAATACCTCAGGTGAAAAAAGTACAGCATTACCCCGAGTAAACATTGGCAGCCTGCGGATCAATGCACCCCGGTTCAACATCACCCGCCAAAATGAGGCGGGCACAACAACACTTAACTGGATGGGACAAAATAACCCGGCCAATTTTATCCAGGTGCAAAACCTCCGGACAAATAGTACTGAGGGCAACGCCGTGTCGGCTGCTGCAATAAACATGTTCCTTTCTGATTTCCGATACAACCATCCGGCAGGAAAAACTTTTAATACCGGCAACGGTCAGATCAATGCCCGGCTGAGCAACTTGCATTATGCCCCCAAAGACGATGATAACCCGGAATGGAATATTGCTGTTGATGAGCTGAAAGCAGATGATCTTAAGTTGGACAGTCTTGTAAAGCCCGGCAGCCAGCTTTTCTTACAAAGTATCAGGTTAAACGACCTGCATCTTGGCTCTGCAGGACTGCTGAAGATGCAACAAATGGTGCAGGACAATCCGGCGTTTCAGTTCAGTCATTTTACCGGCTTCTATCACACACAGAAAATCAAACTGGAATGGGCCAACGCCGGATTCAGTCATCTTACAAAGATCTTCACCCTTGATTCATTCCTGTACAAACCTGCACTGAGTGTTGATTCTTTTTTGGCCACCAAACAATTTCAGTCTGACTATATCAGCACTTCCACCGGCAGGGTGGAAATAGGACCTGTGGATGTAAACCGTTTTATCTACGACAGTTTGCTGCTGATCAAAAAAGCAACCATTGATAAAGCGTTCCTGTATGATTATAAAGATAAAAGCCTTCCTTTTAATGCCGGTCTTATTAAACCATTACCTGTAAGCCTGCTGAAAAAAATCCCTGTACATCTCCGGGTTGACTCCGTTTTATTCACCAATGCTGCTGTAGACTACACAGAGGAAAACGAAAAGACCGGCATGAAAGGCAGCATACCGGTGACAAGGATGACGGTGTCGCTGGCCAATGTAAAGAATATTGAACCCGGCAATACCGACAGCCTGCACATCAAAGCCACCGGCTACCTGCTTGATACGGTATGGGTGCGGCTGCAGGTAAATGAATCATATACCGATTCATTGGGCGGATTTCTGATGACGGTACGGATGAAACCCGGTGATCTTACGGTGCTGAACAAAGCATTGATTCCGCTTGCGTCTTTAAAGTTATTGTCGGGCCAGCTCGATACATTGGAACTGCGGGCTGTGGGCCGTGAATACCTCGCCCTTGGTAAAATGAAAATGTTTTATAAAGACCTGAAGATACAATTGCTTAAAGATGGCAAAGATGGCCGCCAGTCATTTTTCACCCGGATGGGTACTTTCTTCGTAAATGCTTTTGTAATCCGCTCCAAAAATATGTCCCGCATGGGTGATGCCTTCTTCATCCGTCAGCGTGACAGGTCGGCGATGAATTACCTTATAAAAATCACCATCAGCGGCATGAGCAGCAGCACCGGCGCTAAAAGCAATAAAAAAATGATGCGCCGCTACCGGCAGGAACTGGAGAAAAGAAAACTGCCGCCGATTGATCTTGACTGATCAGCCTTTTCCCGGCTTTTTACTATCTTCTCAGCGCCAAACAAACCAGTCCATTACGCATGAGCAATCGTTTCTCAAGGTATATTCTCATTACCTTCTTTCTCCTTTTTGCATCAATGGCACCGCTAATGGTTGCCGCCCAGGATGATTTCCAGGCTAAGTACAATGAAGTGTATATGCAAATTGCCGATAAAAAAAAGGCGGCAACGCTGGCAAAGGAATTATATACCCTGGTGGAAAAGAAAAAAGAATGGCAGACCTATACCAATTATTACCTGCTGAAGTCCATTTTTGAAAACCTGGTGCCGGATGAGACCCTGGCCAAAACATGCGGCGACAAAGCTGATAAACTGATGCGGGCAACTGTGGGATTAGAAATCCCGCCGGTAACCTATGGCAGCGACAGTGCCAATCTGTGGTACAACAAACTTTATCCCGGGCTCTACGAAACAAAAGACCCCGACAATGCCAAAAACGCCCTGGCCTTCCTGGAGAAATACACCTCCTACCGCAGTCTAGCCAACTATACCGGAGTGGCTTATGCCTTTGAACGAAACGGAGATTTTGACAACGCAAAAAAATACTACGAACACTCACTGACTTTTGCCACTGATGAAAGAAAAGAATACACCTCCTACATGTATTATATACTTTTCCTGACAAGATCGGGCGACTACCCGAAAGCAGAGGAACTGATACGCAGGGTGGAAACCTTATCCGTAACGGCAGACAGCATTCTCAGAATGTCGTACCGGAATGAAGCATTGGCCGCCCATACCCTTTTTTATTTTTACACCGGCGATTATGAATCATATGTCGTAGCCTCCGAACTGCAAAATGCACAACTGGCTAAAATGTTTGCCACCTATAATCTGCCCTGCAGCGGCCAGGAGTATATCCGCCTCACCAATGCAGCAGTGGCCAGTGAATTGCTGCGTAAATATGCAGATGCAGAGAAATACTGGAAAAGCCGCGACTCCAGTTATACCGCATGGATAAAGTGTCAGAAGGAACAGTACCCGAACATGAAGCTCTACCCGATCTCTATGGCGCCCGCATTTCTTATCAAAAGAGGCAAACAGAAACAGCTTACAAAGCCGCTGCAATATTATATTGAAGAAACGAACACTTACTACAACAGCTTCAGCAAATATGCCGATATCAGCACTGATTATTACAGGGCAACGCAACTGGCCATCTTTGGCTCGCAGGAATATAAAACCATTTTCAAAACCATACTTGACAAGATCAGGATTGCCCGTGACTTCCGGGAATCAACCAGGCCGTTTGCCGATTTTGCCTACTTCAACATGCGTGACAGGCAGTTTGCAGATGCACAAAAGTATTACACTGAAATGTTTGAATTAAATAACGGCTGGATCAATGACATCATATTCACTTTTGGCGAAAGGGCATTCGTGACCTATTACAATGCAAAACTGAAAGATGGCTACGAAAACTTTCACAGCTTTGTAAAACTGGCCAAGGAAAAACACCCGGCACTTTTTTCATCACTTGCTGAGCAGGCATATAACAACCTGTTGTTTACCAAATCCATTTCCCTGCAGGGAACCAAAAGAAGAAAAGAAGCCTTTTTGAAAAGCAGTGATCCTGCCACCATCAAACTGTATGAAACCTGGCTGGATAAAAAACAACAGCTAATTCGCCAGTATTTCAAAGCATCGGAACCAGCCGGGCCTGCTGATGCTGAGAAAACCACACAACAAGACCTCAAACCATTGCAGGATGAAGTAACGAACCTGGAAAATGAATTGGCTGCCAAAGCAAGGGATTTTAAAAAACTGCTCCGCATCACACCGCCCAACTGGAAAGAGGTGCAGGGAAAACTGAAAGAAGGCGAAGCCGCCGTGGAGATCATACGCTTTCAATGGTGTGACAAGGTGTATTATTCCGACACTGCTTATTATGCCGCCTATATTGTGACATCCAATACACCCTATCCTGAAGTGGTGTACCTGCCCGCCACCCCTGCTGACCTGGAAGATAAATTTTACAAGCAATACAAAAGCAGTATCCGGCTGAAGGCGGAAGACAGGGATTCTTATAACAATTACTGGAAACCCATTGCAGATAAATTGGCTGCTATGGCAGGCGGTACGCCATTGGCCAAAGTATACATTTCACCGGATGGCATTTATCATCTAATCAATATCTCCACCCTGAAGAATCCGGGAAGCGGAAAATATGTGCTGGATGAAATACAGGTGCAGTCTGCCACTTCTACGGGCGATATTGCTGCAACAGCGCCGAAAGGAGCAACCGCCACTGCGGTGTTGCTGGGAAGGCCCACTTATAAACGGGATGATAATGAAGAAGGCTCCGGCTCTCTTTACGGCGATGATACCCGTGGCTTTGTCAACAGCTTTCGGGATAAGAATATACCCGACCTGCCCGGTACGGAAGCAGAGGTATTGAGCATTCAAACAGAAATGGAAGACAACAAGGTGAAAGTAACCACCTACCTGAAGGATGATGCCACCGAGGAAAAACTGTACCAGTTGCACAATCCCGGCATACTGCATATTGCCACACATGGCTTCTGGGCAGGTACCGGCAACAATGCCACTGAAGGTTTCCGGCTGTTCAATGCGATGGCTAATTCCGGTCTGCTGCTGTCGGGTGTGGTGAATTACTACAGCGCCGATAAATTTCCCAATACGTATGATGGTATACTGACCGCTTATGAAGCACAGAACCTTGACCTTGGCAATACCTCTTTGGTGGTGCTTTCAGCCTGCGAGACCAGTCTCGGCTTCCTCGATGCAGGTGAAGGGGTGTATGGATTACAGCGGGCCTTCCGGGCAGCGGGTGCGGGCAGCATCATGACCAGCCTGTGGAAGGTGGATGATGAAGCCACCCGCGACTTTATGGTCATCTTTTACCAGCAATACTTTAAAACAAAAGACAAATCTGCTTCCTTTATATATGCACAAAAGGCCATCCGGGATAAATATGTGTACCCGTATTACTGGGGAGCGTTCATTATGATGGGGCAATAGCCGCAGCCCTCCGGATATATCAGACAACGCATTTCAAACTTTGCCAAAATCGCTTATCTTCGGTTTTGGAAAATAGTTGCATAACTAACTATCTGGTGCAGCCTGCTTCTGCCCGGAAAAAGAACCCAGAAATATGAAACGTACAATCAAGAAAGTAGCTGTTCTCGGAAGCGGTGTGATGGGCTCCCGTATTGCCTGCCATTTTGCCGGTATCGGCATCCAGGTATTGTTATTGGATATTGTACCAAAAGACCTGCCCGCTGATGCAAAACCTGCAGACCGCAACAAGATCGTGAACGATGCACTGGCAGCGGCCATCAAATCAAACCCCTCGCCTGTTTACCATAAAGATGTGGTGAAGAAGATCAGCACCGGCAATTTTGAAGATAACATGAAAGATATCGCCGGTTGCGATTGGGTGATAGAAGTAGTGGTGGAGCGCCTTGACATCAAGCAAAAGGTATTTGAGCAGGTGGAGCAATACCGCAAGCCGGGCACCCTCATTACTTCCAATACTTCCGGTATTCCTATACATATGATGGCAGAAGGAAGGAGTGATGATTTTAAAAAACATTTCTGTGGCACGCACTTTTTCAACCCGCCCCGGTATTTAAGACTGCTGGAGATCATACCCACACCATATACCGATCCCGCCATCGTTGACTTCCTGATGAACTACGGTGATCTTTATCTTGGTAAAACAACCGTGTTGTGTAAAGACACCCCTGCTTTCATTGCCAACCGTATCGGTGTGTTTGGCATGATGGCTATTATGAATGTAAAAGAAAAACTCGGCCTCACCATTGATGAAATAGATGCATTGACCGGCCCGGTGCTCGGCCGCCCCAAATCGGCCACGTTCCGCACGGCGGATGTGGTGGGTATTGACACATTGGTAAAAGTGGCAAAGGGTGTGGCCGATAATTGTCCCAACGATGAAGCGAGAGACCAGTTCACCATTCCGGCATGGCTGGATAAAATGGTGACCAATAACTGGCTGGGTGATAAAACAGGACAGGGATTTTTTGCAAAGAAAAAAGGAGAAAAAGGAGAGAAAGAGATATACACGCTTGACCTGGAAACATTCGAGTATAAACCCAGGGTAAAACCAAAATTCGCTACGCTTGAAGCCGCCAAGCCTATTGACGATCTCTACACAAGATTGAAAATGCTGGTGGCCGGGCAGGATAAGGCTGGTGAATTTTACCGCCTGTTTCACTACGGGTTGTTCTCTTACATCTCTCACCGCATTCCGGAAATAAGCGATGAACTGTACCGTGTGGATGATGCTATGATGGCCGGCTTTGGCTGGGAGATCGGTGCATTTGAAAGCTGGGATGTACTCGGTGTGGCCAAAACCACGGAAGCGATGAAAGCGGCCGGTTATAAAGTGGCTGCCTGGGTGGATGAGATGCTGGCAGCGGGCAACAGATCTTTTTATAAAGTGGAAGGCGGTAAAAAATACTGCTACGATCCTTCTTCAAAATCATACAAAGAACTACCAGGTGGCAATGCGTTTATCGTAATGAGCAACTATACCGACAAACAGGTATGGAAAAACGGAAGCTGCCGCCTGTACGATCTTGGTGATGATGTGCTCGGCCTGCAATGGTTTACCAAAATGGGCAGCATCGGTGGTGATGTGCTGAGTGGTATTCAAACCGCCATTGATAAAGCGGAAAAAGGTTATAAAGGACTCGTGATCGCCAATGAAGGTCCTAACTTTTCTGCCGGCGCCAATGTGGGAATGATCTTTATGCTGGCTATTGACCAGGAATATGATGAACTGGATATGGCCATCCGGCTTTTCCAAAATACCATGATGCGGGCAAGGTATTCATCCGTGCCGGTGGTGGTGGCACCACATGCCCTTGCATTGGGCGGCGCCTGCGAACTGAGTTTACATGCCGACAAATGCTGTCCTGCTGCTGAAACCTATACCGGTCTTGTAGAACTTGGCGTGGGCCTGATACCCGGTGGTGGCGGCACTAAAGAATTTGTGCTCCGTGCCTCCGATGAAATGCATGAAGATGAACCCGAAACCATTACACTGAAGAACAGGTTCCTCACCATTGCCACGGCTAAAGTGGCTACTTCGGCCCACGAAGGTTTTGGACTCGGCATCTACCGCAAAGGGCTTGATGAAGTGATGATGAACCAGGGACGACGTATTGCGGAAGCAAAAAAATCAGTGATCGAAATTTTTGACAGCGGCTATACTGCGCCTGTTCAACGAGAAGATATCAAAGTGCTGGGACAATCGGCCCTCGGCGCCCTGTATTCCGGTGTACATGCGATGAAGACAGCCAACTACGCCACCGAACATGATGCATTGGTGGCAAAGAAACTGGCTTATGTAATGTGCGGAGGCGACCTGAGTGAACCCACCCTGGTATCTGAGCAATACCTGCTGGACCTGGAAAGGGAAGCCTTCCTGTCGCTCTGTGGCGAACGCAAAACCCTGGAGCGGATTCAAAGTGTGCTGAAAAGCGGAAGACCTGTAAGAAATTAATACCTTCGGCAGAATTAAAACCAACCAACATGCAAGTAACCGTAACTGACTTCGCAAAAGACCGTGTCATCATGAATGTAACCGGCACCACTGCCGATGAACTGGAAAACAAGATTACACTGTTCTTCTCCTCTGAAGGATATAAACTGAAATCACACGAAGGTGAAACTTACACTTATACCAAAGGCAACAGGACGCTTCGTATCCTGTTTGGCGCTTTTGCCAAATTTCACAAGCAATCGGTGGTTGTAAAACAGGAAGGTGATCTCTTCTCGGTAATGCTTCATAAAGATTCCACCGGTATGTCGGGCGGTCTTATCGGCATGAACCAGGTAAAGAAAGAATTCGCCAGGCTGTCTGAAGGGTTTAAGAATTACCTGAAAGGGTAATAGCTGCCAGGGAAAAAAGGGCAACGAGGCTATCCTTAAAAGAATAATTCAACACAGAGCGACCGAGGATTTGAGTTACACAGGGGAACACCGGCAACGAAAATGCCCTGTGTTCCCCTGTTACTTTGTATCTGCGTGTTGAAAATACGCATAGCACAACCCCTTTTTAGAGAGGTTATCTCTACATTTGTTTCATAAACAACCTACATGAAACAATTGCTTGTATCTGCATTCAGCTTCCTGCTGATTTTATCAGGCTACAGCCAGCCCTATATCACTTCCTGCGATAATAGTAAAACACGGCAGCTGACCATGGATGAAGCCATGCTGAAAGCCCGTACCACATTAGCGCCGGCCAACCTGGCACAATTGCAGTTTTATGGTACCACCAATGACTACGTGTACCTGAAAGATGGTGTATGGATGCGTGGCAATAATAAGACCAGTGCTGATACGGCATTTCTTTCGCTCGAACAATTGAACAGTCAACTGTCCGCTGCCAGTTTGAGTGCCGTTAAGACAATGCCGCCCATCCGCTTCAGGCCTGATGGATGGCTGCTGACACATAACGGAAACAAGCTCCTGCTAGACCCCGTAACACGTCGCTTCAAAAAACTGCTGACCAAAGAACTGGCCGACAAAGAAAATGCTGAAGAAAGCAAGGCCGGCTTTGTGGCTTACCTCGATAATCATAACCTCTACGTAACGCATATCAGCAATCCTGACGATCATGGCTATCTCAGCAATGATAAACCTGTACAGGTAACCAAAGATGGCAGCAAAGACATTGTGTATGCTTCCTCTGTTCACCGGGATGAGTTTGGCATCAGTAAAGGAACTTTCTGGAGCAATGAAGGCAGCCGCCTCGCCTTCTACCGGATGGACCAAAGCATGGTGACCGACTACCCCATCATCGACTGGACGGCACAACCGGCCCGTGCTGACCTTATCAAATACCCGATGGCCGGTGATAAAAGTCATCATGTAACCGTTGGTGTGTTTGATGCGGTGACCAGCAAAACCACCTGGCTGCAAACCGGTTTGCCTGCCGAGCAATACCTTACCAATATTGCCTGGAGCCCCGATGATAAATTTATTTTCATTGCTGTGGTAAACAGGGAGCAAAACCACATGTGGCTGAACCAGTATGATGTGGCCAGCGGCGCATTTGTAAAAACATTATTTGAACAGACAGATGATAAATATACCGAGCCGCTGGTGCCGATGCAGTTTCTCAAAAACAATCCGGCACAGTTTCTCTGGCAAAGCAACCGCGATGGCTGGAACCATCTTTACCTGTATGATATCAACGGACAATTGGTAAAACAGGTAACTACGGGCAAATGGGAAGTACTGGATGTAAAAGGGTTTGATGCCAAAGGCGAAAACCTGTTTTTTACCAGCACCATCATTTCACCGGTGGATAAAACACTTTGCATGGTGAATATGAAAACCGGCATCGTTACTATTATTAATAATGTGCCGGGTGTGCATACCACTCAACTGAGTGCCGATGGCAGCGCTGTGCTGGATGTGTTCAGCACGGTGAGCAATCCCCGCACCGTTCAGCTTATCACCATTGGCAGCAGTGGTAAATCGAAGAAGACCATGAAGCCGGCGATGACCGCTAAAACATTACTACAGGCCACCAACCCGCTGAGTGATTATACCGGTGTGCAGCTTTCTGTTTTTACCATAAAAAATAAAAACGGCGACAGTCTCTTCTGCCGTGTGTACAAACCCTGCAACGGGGTGAGTGATATGCAGTATCCCGTGATCGTATACTGGTATGGCGGCCCGCATGCACAGATGATATTGAACAACTGGAATGGCGGCGCCGGTGATTACTGGTTCCGCTATATGGCCCAACGTGGCTATGCGGTGTTTACACTGGATACCCGTGGGAGCGACAATCGTGGTAAGGCCTTTGAACAAAGCATTCACCGCATGCATGGCAAGGCACAGATGGAAGACCTTGAAAGCGCCATTGAATACCTCGGCGCACAACCCTGGGCCGATACCAAACGCATGGGATTGTTTGGCTGGAGCTATGGAGGCTTTATGACCACAGATTTTGTATTGAATCATCCTGGTGTATTTAAAGCCGCCGTGGCCGGTGGCCCGGTGATGGACTGGAAATACTACGAGATCATGTACGGAGAAAGGTATATGGACACACCACAGGAAAACCCGGATGGCTATACTGCCACCAACCTGCTGAAGCAGGCGGCTAAACTGAAAGATAAATTGCTGCTCATTCATGGATTGCAGGACCCGGTGGTGGTGCAGCAGCATTCGGTGATGTTTGTAAAAGCCTGTGTGGATGCCGGTGTGCAGGTGGACTACATGATCTATCCCGGGCATGAGCATAATGTCGGTGGCAAAGACAGGGCACACCTGTACCAGAAGGTGACCGATTATTTCAATCAACATGTAAAATAAGTGTATGAAAAAATTTGTCTTCTTCCTTCCGCTGCTGCTGGCCTGTTGTATGCTAAGTGCACAGGACCTTTCGGGTACGTATGGCTATACGATGCCGCTTGATGAATTGCCAAAAGACAGATCGGCCATACCGGGTGGCACACTGGTATTGGTGAAAACAGAAGGCAATACCTACCGCTTCTGGCTGGATGTGCTTACCGGCCCTCCCGGGTGGAACCGTGGGGAAACAGATGGTACTATTACTTTCAAAAATGATACTGCTGGTTACGAATTCAGTTTTGAAGACGATGACCATCCCTGTATCCTGAAGTTCAAAGTGAGCGGGAAGACGATCAGCATCAACAGTCAATCCACATCGCTGCATTGTGGTTTTGGAAACGGCGTATATGCCGATGGTGATTTTGCCTGGATGAAACCGCAGCAGAAGCTTGATAACAAATGGCTGCTTTCTCAATACCCCGGTTCAGCAATGGCAACTATTAAAAACAGCAATATCCGAATCTATAAAGATGAGCTTTGTCAAAAGGTAAGCGGGCTTTCGCTGCCGAAAGGAACGGTGGTGCCGCAGATCGCCCTGGAAGAAGAAGCTTTTTACACGGAATACATCAATGCACAGGGAAAGCTGGTGCTTGGCTGGATCAAACTGTCGGATAATAAGTAGCAAACAATGGGCTCAGCAGAGATCAGTGAACAGCAGCTTATCATTTACTCCCATATCATTACGTATGGCAATGCTGCCGATACGAGCATCACACAGGATATACGGGATGAAATAGAGACCATGTGGAATGAACCGGCCACACCAGTGAAAATAGATGGCGAATGGTATGTGGTGCAGTTTCGCATCACGGCGGAATGGAGTCCGCTGCTGACCGACATTGACATTTTTCAAAATACAGACCCCCGCAATAATTATTTCCGGATTGAAAAATTTGCCCGTGACAATATCTCGTTTGTTGACGGGCTGGGTTGTAACACCGGTTACTTTTTACTGGAAAATTTATACAAAGGCTCCACCACGGCGGCGCATGAATACGGGCATACGCTGGGACTTGAGCATCCGGACGATCTTGACCTGCGTGGTAAAGGTGTGCCGGGCATTATGTATCCACGCGGCACACTGGTGGATGCGCAATACCAGTATGAACCGGATAAGCCTGCCGGTGTAAAAGGCGGCACCATGCACCCGATGTACCGCCGGGTGCTGGCAGATGATATCAGGCAATTGAGACTGCACAAACTTTCTTATACAAATGGTAAAGCCATCCTGGGCGACTTCACCAGCTTGTGGCATCCGGACCATGCGGAAGGTGATGTGGAATAAGAGGCAACGGCTTTTAACAAATTCAAAACATTTTTTGGGTCTGATAATTTGTGTATTTAAAAAACACCTGCTACTTTGCATCGTTGTTTAACCGCAACCTTCCCAAAAACACTTCCCCTATTTTATTGATTCCTTAAACGGACTTAAACAGTTCATGATGAAGCAATGTTGTATTGCTGCAGGTGATTGCGCCTGTCCGCAATCTTATAATGCCCATGCCCCACCGGGTGCACCTGTACGGAAAGAGTGCTTCTTTCCGGAGGACCACTGTATTTTTTTTAATAAATAATAAAACTCATTACAATGAACAACAGACAAATCGCCAAATATGGCATGTTTCACCTGGTACTTACATTTTGCAAACGCAATATTGATATAATCAAAAAGCTTCCTGCTTTTGGCTATGCCTATAATACGTTTGAAGCAATTGTTAACACCATTGATGCGGCGGCGCCTGCAGCCGCCCGCAAAACAACCGGTCCTGCGGCTGCTAAAAAGCAGCTCAGAAAGAACCTGCAGGCTAAAGCGCTTTCCATTTCTTCACGCCTCTTTGCTTATGCTGCAGACAAGGATGACCCTGCGTTGAAAGAAAAGATAAGCTATACTAACCGTGACCTGAACAGGTTGCAGGGTGAAGAACTTGCCCCTGTGTGTAAAGTGATACTGGAAACGGCAACGGAGCTTCTTCCTGAGATGGCGGATTATAATTTAACACAGGCCCGGCTGGATGAACTGAATGTGCTGATCCAGAGTTACGTAACCTTTATCCCTGTACCCCAACTGGAAGCAAATGATATAAGGGCTACAGCGAGGCGGATACGTTTACTTTTTGAAGAAGCCGAAAAAGTGCTGGAGGAGAAAATGGATAATCTTGCTTACAGTATCAGGGATAATGAACCGGATTTTTATGCCGGCTATACTGACAGCAGAAAAGTGACGGATGCGGCGACCCGGCACACCAAGGTATCGGGTACGGTGAGTGAAAAATCAACAGGTAGGGGAATAGCCGGTGTGCTGGTGCTTCATGAGGTGACGGGATTGACGGCTGTAACAAATGCGATTGGTGAATTTCAATTGGCAATTCCGCTGGCCGGCGATCATACCCTGCTGTTGCAGAAAACAGGTTATGAATTAACCACAGCCCCGGTAACACTGAAGCGTGGCCAGAACAGCCAGGTGGAGTGTTTACTGGATATAGCTGCATAGATTTTTTGATATACTCCATGATTTAGTCCCGGTATTTCTATACCGGGGCTTTTTTTTGCCCTGCTGTGAATACCGGTGGTATGAAAAAATCAGGTGACAGTGTGACAAAGACCGCTGACAGTGTGGCAATGAGGTGTAACAATGTGACAAAGGGGTGAAACGAACCGGCAATGTCAGGTTACAGTCTGGCAATGGCAGTTGGCATGTTGACAACGCACTTTTACAGTGTGGCAAAGGGGTGTGACAGTGTGACAATGGCTGCTGACAGTGTGGCAAAGCACAGTGACAGCGTGGCAAAGCGCCCTAACATGTTGACAACGCCCGCTGACATGTTGACAACTCACTTTTACAGTGTGGCAAAGGGGGGTGACGGTTTGACAACGGGGTTTGACATACCGGAAATGACCGATAATGTGCTGATGTGATAATGTGCTAATGTGCTTACACCAATGCAGGAAGTGGCGGTTATTTTTTTAGAATGGTTATTTTGAGTTTGGCGCCGCCCGTAAGTTTGAATGCCCTTTTATTGGTATTGGTAAATGAGCCGGAATACTCAATGGTGAGGGTGCCGGTGCTTTCGGGATCAATATTGATGGCCCCGCTCGCATTTATTACCAGGTTTACACAGGAAATTTCCACATTGCCAAACACTTTAATGGAGCCTACGGAATTCCCGATTGTAACGTTTTTACCTTTCAGGATCACGTTATCAAGGCTGACCGAATTGGCGGACAGGTTAATATCTCCTGCCGGCACATCTATCACACTGTTCTTTTCTAATGAGTCCACTTCGATGACCTGAGCCTGAACCCTGGCCGTACTGAACATACCTGCCACGATCAATAACATTATTATTTTTTTCATACCATTTTTATTAAAAATTGATGAACAAGATCATTTTACTTCAATACGATTGGTAAGATTGTAGGAAATGGAAAGGAAGCCGGAAGGTTTGAATACTTTCTCGGTAACATTTCCCAGGGTGATCTTTGACACGGCGTATTCGGTACCGATATTAAACTCTTTGTTTTTCAGCCGCTCTACCTGGAGGTATGAAATACCGAGGCTGACCATCACCTTTTGACTTTTGCCCATTACCCAACTGGCACCGCCGAACAGGGTGAAATTGGCATCACTGGTACTTTGAAAACCTGCACCTACGCCAAACATAGCGGCCAGTGCATTGTTGCGCCCGGTGCGGCGGTAGATATGCATTTGCGCAGCGATGCCGGGACTAACTGAATTGTTGTTATCCCGCTGGCGAAGAAACACCGTGTCGGGTTTTGGTGAGTCTTCGAGGTAATATTTCTCATCATGTGCGCCGGAACCAAAGGCAATGAAAGGGCCCACACTGAAATCGGCTTTCAATCCTTTTTTAACGGGCAGTTCAATATTGAAAGATTTATCTGAAAGATAGTTTTGCAGGTCGCTGGCCCTGGAAGGTGTGGCTTTAATATCGAAAGCGACATAATCGCCCTGTATCTGTATCGGTGGCGATACGACGGTGAAGGAAGAAGCGCTGCCTAAAGCGGTTTGTAATACGATCACATCCCTTACCAGGTTGAGAAAGCCATCTTCGTTGAGGTTTTTGTAACTGTTGTTGAGTTTATTGATGACCTCCTGTATCACTTTACTATCAACACCGGTAACCATTCCGGCCTTTATTGAAAGGGCGATGACATTGGTGTAGGTATCGCTGAATTTTTTATAGTCGGCCCGCATCATATCTTCAGAAAGTGGTGCAGGAAGGCGGTTGGAGAGTTCTTTATAGTCGTTCCAGTTTTGTTTTGAGATGTCGATCAGTTCACCGCGACGGAGTTTTATGGTGGCTACTTTTTTTACGGCGTCTGTGTAGGCGGTACAGGCTTCTTTTAATTCATTGATGATTTTTTCGGACTCGGAAAGTTCTGCCGTCTTTGCGGCGATGTCTTCAATGATTCCATCAATTTCTGTCGGCTCTACATTTTCGAGATCAATATTATTATGTTTGAAAAGGGAATTTGCTTCATTATACTTTTGCCTCAGCACCTCGGTCCTTGGTGCCTTAGATTTTTTCTCTTTTGACGTCAGTTTGTTGTAGTTAATAATATCAGTGCGACGTTGTACAAGCATTTGATTATTTCTTTTCTGGTTATTCACCGCAGTCCTTTGCTGTTCGACAAGATTGGCAGCACTTTGTGCATCTGTTGTTGCCTCGCTGGTTTTTGCGCTGGCTTCCGGTTGTGTGGAAGGCAGGCGGAAGATGGTTTGCAGTTCGGAAGGAACCTGTGTAACATAATCAATGCTTTTACCTTTGATCTCAACATTGTACCGGAAGGTATTTACGTTGATTACCTTGATAATGGCGAAACTGCCGAATGGCACCGGCATCACTTTACCTTCCTCTACATAATCCCCTTTCACAAAGACGCCTTTTCCGAAATCGTATACGAGGGTAGGAACTGTCTGAGCGTAAGATTTACCGGAAAAAAATATACCTGTAGCCAGTAAGAAGGGAAGGAAATGACGTTTCATCGCAGTCGGTTTTGTTTTATCAAAAGTCAGGTCTGCATGGCCGGGTGACAACCGTGTTTTGACGGAAACGGTAAGGTGTTTTAACGCAGCCGGATGAGATCGAGGGCAAAATCCCAGGAGACAAGAAGCAAGAGGCATGAAGCAAGAGGCAAGAAGCAAGAGACAAGAAGCAAGAAACAAATAACAAATAAAGAAAACCAAATAACAAAAGGGGGGCCGTTGAGCTGCCGGAACAGGTTCCATCTAAATCCTAAAATCGAAAACCCAAAACCCTCCCCTGTCTTATCTTTGCGGCTTGCAATTTTTTAACCCATGAGTAAGAAAGGAAAAGTGCTGGTGGCGATGAGCGGCGGTATTGACAGTACCGTTACCGCCCTGATGCTCAATGCCGAAGGCTATGAAGTGGTGGGTATTACCATGAA
>JAEUVM010000049.1 GCA_016787125.1 Chitinophagaceae bacterium
GCAGATGAAAAACTATACAGCACAATACTGCTGATCATCATTTGCAGTCCAAGACTAAAATATGGATTGAAATTGGAGGCCTGCTTTTTTGTATAAAGTGTGGCGAAGGCCCATGTCCAGGTGGCAATAACAGAAAACAGGATACCGATCTGGAACCGGGGATCGAGAAAATCATGCAGGTGATTATAAAATATAACGCATACGCCGCCAAAGCCGAGTACGAGTCCGATGATGGCCAACACGGGCATTCTTTCTTTGGATATGAAAAGGCCGATCACCACGATCCATAGTGGAAAGATGGCACCAATGATGGCACCGAGGCCGGCTGATATATTATACTGGAGAGCCAATGTGCTCAGGCCATTGCTCAGCATGAAATTCAAAAAGCTGAGAATGATGATAGGGATCCATTCTTTTCCTTTTGGCAGTGGTGCTTTTTTATACAAAAAGAAACCGACATAACAGCAGGCTCCCAAAAACTGCCTTATGGCAGCGAGCTGCAGCGCATCAGGAATATGTTTTACCCCCTCTTTGGAAGCGATCCAGGTGGTGCCCCATAAGATACAGACGAGTACCAATGCAAATACCGCTTTAGCCCTTGTTCCTTTTTTATGTATGGTGAGCGGGTTGAATACCGAAAGCTTTTTAAGGTATTCAGCTGAATTATTCAGGATGGTTTTATGAAAGTCAAAAATGTTCATCAGTGCTTAAAGTGACGCATACCTGTTATCACCATAGCCAGGTTATTTTTTTTACAGTATTCTGTTGAGTCGTTGTCCCTGATCGAACCGCCCGGCTGAATAAAAGCAGTAATACCTGCTTCATGGCCCAGCTTTACACAATCATCAAAAGGGAAAAAAGCATCACTGGCCATGACAGCTCCTGTAAGACTGAAGCTGAACTGCCGGGCTTTATCCAGCGACTGCCGAAGTGAATCAATGCGGCTGGTTTGACCACATCCTTTACCGATAAGCTGTTTGTTTTTTACCAGTGCAATCGCATTTGACTTTAAATGCTTGCATACCAGGTTGGCAAAAATCATGTCTTCTTTTTCTGCAGGAGTTGTTTCCCGGCCGCCGGCCTCTTTCCATTCTGAATAATTACCCTCATCGGTGCCCTGTACCAGCACACCATTGAGGAGTGAGCGGTGCATGATCGTCTGCCGGTTACCGCCGTTCATTGTGTTCTTGAGCAATATCCTGTTTTTCTTCGACCGTAGTATAGTCAGTGCCTCTTCATCATAGGCGGGAGCCAGCAATACTTCAAAGAATATTTCATTGATGGCTTCGGCGGTGCTTTTATCTATTGTGCCATTGCAAACCAATACACCGCCAAAGGCACTTTCCGGATCGCCGGCCAGGGCAGCATCCCAGCTTTCTTTAACAGTGGTGCGCTGCGCAATGCCGCAGACATTCGTATGCTTGATAATGGCAAACGTGATGTCGGTAAACTCATTGATCAGCTGAAAAGCCGCATCGGTGTCAACAAGATTATTATAGGATAATTCTTTCCCGTTGAGTTGTTCAAACAATTCTTCTGTATTGCCAAAGAAGGCAGCCTGCTGATGAGGGTTTTCTCCGTAACGCAACACTTTTTCCGTCTTATTAAATGGAGTTGATACAGCCAACTGATGAAAATAAGCGGATATAGCTGTATCATAAGCTGTGCAAACATCAAAAGCTTTTATAGCGAACATCCTTCTCTGTTCAAGGGTGGTTTCACCTTTTTGCTCCTGTAATAGTGAATGCAGTAATGAGTAATCTTTTTTATTGGCCACCACCACCACGTCCTGGTGATTTTTGGCAGCGCCGCGGATCATGGAGGGTCCGCCGATGTCGATCTTTTCTATTATTGCCTTCTCATCATTGGTGGAAGCAACTGTTTCTTCAAATGGGTAGAGGTCAACGATCACCAGGTCTATCTCCGGGATGTTGAATTGCTTCATCTCTGCCAGGTGGGTTTCATCATTTCTTTTACCCAGTATGCCACCAAAAACCGAAGGGTGCAATGTTTTTACCCTGCCGCCCAAGATGGAAGGATAGGAAGTGAGGGACTCAACCGGAACAACCTGCAAGCCGAGTTTTTCAATAAACTCCTGCGTTCCTCCGGTGGAATAGATAGTAATTCCCAGGGCGGATAATTCTTTTACAATACTTTCCAGTCCGTCTTTATAAAAAACAGAAATAAGCGCCGATTTGATCTTTTTAGTCATAATAGTTGAAAAATTGAAAGGCAGGCAATCCGTTGGTGTCAACCGGTAAACGGTTTTTTTCAGCGAGGCAAAGGTAAGCTACCGGAGGTTCATCACAAAAGCGCCATCTGCAGATACATCATGCCATTGAATATGCAGCGAATCGCAGTCCTTTTTCCAGTAGCGGCTTTTCCAGGCAGGTACCGATCCGTCGAAAACGACCTGGCTGATGGTGAATGTTTTTGCAAGTGTAGTAAAGTACAATTTAGGGTTTCCGGACAGCACGAGGAGGTCGATCTCCTGCTGTGGCATTGCCGGCAGGAAGCGGGTGGTTTCGTTGATAAGCAAAATCCGTTTCCCATAAAAGCTGATACAGTTGCCCGATTGTAAAAAATCCGGCAGGTTGTTATTTTCAGAC
The DNA here is from genome assembly GCA_016787125.1 of Chitinophagaceae bacterium. GTDB lineage: Bacteria > Bacteroidota > Bacteroidia > Chitinophagales > Chitinophagaceae > JJ008. The sequence continues at coordinate 2,610 of JAEUVM010000049.1, forward strand.
AAACGGTACAGTACTCTTGCGGGCTTGAGGTGAAAATTCCTGGCAAAATCATCGTACAGCAGGGTGCTGTCTCCGATAAACCGGTAATCTCTGCCATTGACGAAATCAATGGCAGACCGCCGTGGCACATTATAAACAATTATCTTTTGCTGCTGATCACTATCAATGAAAGATTGGGAGCGCAGCACTGCAAACACCAGCAGGCTGCACAAGGCAATCAGGAATGCTTTGCTTTTCTTTTCAATAAACCAGTACCCGGCAAAGGCGATAAAGGCGAGCAGAAAGATGGTTTGTATAAAACTCACCTGCAAACCATCCCACAGGGAAAACCGGAGCGACTCGATCTTTTCGATATAAGTGTTCATTACCCATATCAGCCATGCAGTTATTTTACCGGCAAACATTGCCACAGGCGCAATAAATGAGATGATGCAAAGAAAAAGCTCAGCCAGTAAAATGATACTTGAAAGAGGCACTGCGAGAAAGTTTGTAAACAAAAACAGCAATGGCACCTGGTGAAAATGGAAAATACTGATGGGTAATGTAAGCAGCTGTGCAGCCAGTGTAACAGCCGTCAGCTTCCATGCCGCATCAAGCAGTTTGTTTTTTATATATAAGAGGTTGTATACCGGGCGAAAGAAAACGATAATACTGAGTACTGCTGCATACGATAACTGAAACCCTACATCCCAGAGCCAAAACGGATTTATACATAAAAGAATAAATGCAGAAAGGGCCAATGTGTTAAAGATTGTTGTTTTCCTGGATAGCGATTCACCGATAATGATACAGGAAAACATAACAGCCGACCGCAGGATGGAGGGCTGCGCACCAGCCAGGAGGCTGAACAACCAAAGCAATAAGATGATAGCTAATGTTCCGGCCCACCGGGTTTTCCTTTTCTTTAAGAGTGGCCTGAAAAGCAATGACAGTAACCAATATAACAGTCCAAGGTGCAGCCCCGAAATGGCTATTACATGCACTACGCCGGTATTGGTGTAAGACTGCACCAGCGATTGGTCCAGGTCGTCTTTATACCCGATCAGCAGCGCTTCGGCAAGGCTTGCTTCTTTTTCGCCGGGAATATTTTCCCTGATTGTATTGATGATGCTCTTCCTTGCGGCAAACAGAAATCTTTTGAAAGGTCTTGCTTTTGTTTCAGGTAATAATTCATATGCTGAATCTTTCAGAAAAACCTGGTAAGTGATGCCCTGGAACAAACAATAACGCCGGTAGTTGAAACTGCCGGGATTGCCGGGATTTTTTACGGGTTCGGGGCCTTGGTTTAGCAATAACTGTGAGCCATACTGAAGATTGAACGAACTGTCTTTACTGAAATACAGGATCAATTTACCCTTTGTCCTGATGGGTTTTTTATTGCGGATAATATAATCAACGGAAGCAACCGCTTTATATGTTCTGGCTTTTTCTGAAGGAGGTTCCAGTAAGGTTACCTGCAGCATGTCGCCTTGTTTATAAAGACTGCCAAACCAGTTTTTATCGTTTCGGATATCCTTCAGTACGGCAATTACCCCTCCGGCTGAAATTAATAACAGGCTTATAAGTACCCCTGCCAGGAAACCATATTTCATTCTTTGAGAAAGCGATAAGAATCCCGACAGCAGCAGCAGGGAAAGCATGATCAGCGATGATATAAGCCAGATTGGAAGCCCGGGTTGAAAATAATGCTGGATGATGATACCTGAAGCAAAAGGTAATAGCAGACGGATAAAAGGGTTCTTCTTCCAGAAGAAGGTACGGTACGGCGGCATGCAGTAAATTAATCACCCTTGGGGTATCTGCCAATATTTTTTAATACGATCAGGTCAGAAATTTCGACAGGTATGCTATCTGGCCTAGATGATAGATATTATGCTCAACCAGGCCGTTCAGCAAAAACCTGAAATTGTAATTTCTGAAATCAACTTTTTCTTCAAGGAAGGAGTCGTCTTTTTTAAGCAACAGGGAGATGATCTTTTTATGAATGGATTTAAATTCCGTGATACCTTTTTTCCATGAATGTACTTTGGGGTCAATGTGGCGCCAGTCAATTTCTTCTGAAGCTGCCAGGTCGTAAGCAGGATCCTTTTCAATTCTTTTCAGGGTAAACTCGGCCCAGGTTATCATATGGTACAGCAGTTCGGTAAGAGAGTGCCCTTCTCCGGCCGGTTTGATGCTGGTTTTGGCCGGGTCAATTTCTTCCAGGATGCTCAGCACGGAACGGCCAAACCATGGTTCGCCGGTAAGCGTGGTTTCGATCTTTACTGTAATAGCTTCAATTTCTTTCTTCATGTATGAAAAGTACAGAACAATCGGTCACGATACTATTCCCGCTTTTACTTTTCTTTCTATAAAATGACGGTAGGGTATTCTTTCGGCCTTGCTTTGCAGCCATGCAGGGTAATTAAAGATCATAAATGTCATTTGCTGCACCACATCGTCTTTATTTTCCTCAAAAACCTGTAAGGCCTGCTGGTATTCCTGTGTTTTGCTTTTACTGTCGTGCAGGTAAAAACTGCGATGGAGGCAGCGTACCAGTGCCGTTTCGAAAGGGTGCTTTTTCTTTCGTTTATGAAAGTAAGTGTAGGTGGTGCGGTACTGGGCATCAAAGAGGCGGTCGTTATTAAGACTGTAGGTAATCAGCAGCAGCAGGATATGTGCTACGGAAGCCAGTTCTTCCCTTGTGCCGTCTTTGAAATAGGTGGTGGCCCTTTTGGTAAAATAAAGGGCATCATCATATTTTTCAAGTACAAAATTGCCAATGCCCAGTGAAAGATTTACTGTTTGATTAAGGTCGGAGTTCAGCAGCGGTTCCCATTGCTGGTATTTGGCTTTCATAAAACGAACCAGTTTGTCCACTTCTTCATACCGGGCCGTTTTGTTGTAAATTTTATTCAGTGCCAGGTATTTGATAGCTTCAAAATTGGCCCGCTGTAATGGTTCGGTGATCAGGTCATTAAAGCTGTTATTGAACAGCTGTGTTACATAATCATATTCTGCCAGGAAAACACCTGTATAATTGATCATATACATCATCTCCACATAATGTTCTCCATTGGTTTTAAGAAAAAGCGGGTTTGCTTTCCATAGTTCCCATAGGCGGCGCAGAAGTATATCTGAACCGGCAATATCCTGCAGCAGGTAAAGAAGTGTGGCTTTATTGATATAATAGTAATGCCGGAACAGGAAAGAAGGAGAGTTTGCAGCACCACGGCAATTCTCCACCCGTTTAAGCAGGCCGGTCAATTTTTCTTTGAGAGAGGAGTCGAGGTCAAAGTGAGTTTTACGCTTTAGTAAGATGGTTTCTGCATAAATATCCCGCAGCAGGATAAGCTCTGTAAAATCACTTTGTCCGGCCACATCGCTTTTAAGCAACCGGTAAAG
>JAEUVM010000443.1 GCA_016787125.1 Chitinophagaceae bacterium
GAAATTATCCATCTTGTCGCGGTGCCATTGTATCTCGCTATCCTCCAGCCAGGGCCCGGCATATACGGGGTTTTTTTGGTCGGCGGGGTTGGAGTCGTGGTAGCCGGTGTCCATGGCGAGAAACTGCCAGCCATTGTCTTCGCTGCGGAGGCAAAAATAACTGGCCGGCTGTACAGCGGAAGGAAGAAAGCTGTTGAGGCCCGTTACCACATAATAATATTCGGTGCCCCAGGCGTAATAGTCATGGTTGCCGGGCATAGAGAACACGGGGATGCGCTGGCCGCCATTTACCTCATTAAATACATTGGTAAATACATCAGCAAAATAATGATGGCATTCTTCCGGCGTACCGGAATAATAAATATCACCGAGGTGAATGATGGCATCGGGCTTATGCACCGCCACTACGTATTTCAGCAGTTCGATGGCATCATCGAGGCCGGTGCCCCAGTCGCCCAGTATTGCCACCGTGGCATTATTGGGGAGTTTCCAGTCTATCACGCCGTAGTTAATATTGTTATTGCCTGCCACGGTCCAGTCGTTGTAGGTCATGTGGTTGCCGGAGAGAATAGCATATTTGGCATAGGTAACAGGACAGGTTAGAAAACCGGTGGGGGGCGGGCCGACAGAATAATCTTCATCACTGAACTGCCGGTATTTTATTTCCAGTTCTTTTACCAGGTCCTTGTTGTTGGCTACGATGGCTTCGCCGATGCTGTGGCCGAGGTATGATTTATACACCCATGCGTCGTGGCTGCCATCATCTTTGGGCGGTGCTGCAGGCTGATGGTCCTTGTCGTTGTACCGGGCCGATACATAATGGGCCGTAGCAATAGAAAGGGGGTGGGCCAGGGCTTCCCGTTTGGAAAGGGGAGGTTTTTTAGCGGTGGGGTCAATACGGATATAGTTTTCTACTGCCGATTGCCATAAAGAGAGGTCACGGTCTCTTAGCCGTACGAAGTTGAGAGGGTTCATGGTGAATGGTTAATGGTGAATGGTGAATGGTGCTTCAAAGATCGAGGAATTCCTTGCGTCCTGGCGATGAGACAAGAATTAGTAATTAGTAATTAATAATTATTAATTGGGTTGCCCTGCAAACGGGGATTTCCTCATTTTCAAATCTTCAAATCGTCACATCTTCAAATCTTCAAATCGTCACATCTTCAAATCGTCACATCTTCAAATTTCCAAATCAATACAACAAATTCTTCAGCTTATCAATATTCGTTATCAGGATCTTTCCTTCCCTGATCTCGATGAGTTTTTCGGATTTGAAGTCGCTGAGGGTGCGGATGAGAGATTCGGTGGCGGTGCCTACGTAGTGAGCGATGTCTTCGCGGGAGATCTCTATCGGTTTGTTTTCTCCTGCTGCATTGAACTTGCCATGGATATCCACCAGGGCCTTGGCCACCCGCTTGCGGAGTGAACTGTAGGCCAGGCTGAGCAGGCGCTCTTCTTTCTCTTTTACATTCTGGGTGATGATGCGGATGAATTTGGCGGCTACAGATATATCACCGTCGATCATCTGCTGAAAATCATCCCGCGGTATCTGGATGATCTCCGTTTCTTCCAGCGC
>JAEUVM010000465.1 GCA_016787125.1 Chitinophagaceae bacterium
GGAAGAACTGCTGCTGGTACGCAATTATATGATGGGCAGCATTCTGGGCGATCTTGACGGCCCTTTCCAGATCATTGCCCGCTGGAAGAATATTATACTGAACAATCTTACCGAACAATATTTCTACGATTCAATCAAAACAATAAAGACCATTTCAGCAGCAGAGTTGCAGGCCCTGGCACAGCAATACCTGAAAGAGGAAGACTTTTATGAGCTGGTGGTGGTGTGAAACTTCCAACACAGAGATAGAGAGATACAGAGTTACACAGGGTTTAGTTTGCCATTGATCCTCCGGCGTATTCCTTCTTTTAGCAGGACAACGTTAAAATTAATAAGCAACCCCAGTTTTTTATTCGACAATTTAAGATACGTTACCAGCTGTGCTTCGTGTACAGGGAGTATGATCTCAACTGATTTTAGTTCGAGGATTATTTCGTCTTCAATTAGAAGATCAATAACAAAGTCCTTATTAAGAACCTCACCCTTAAAACAAACGGGTAAAATAACATCCGTCTTAACACCGAGACCTTCTTCCTGCAAAACTCTCCTGAGGCAAACCTGGTAAACCGACTCCATCAGCCCCGGACCAAGTTCTTTGTGAACATCAATAGCTGATTTGATTATCCGGCTGGTAATAGCATTATACCATGATTCCGTTTTCATAATAGGGTAGGTTTCAAAGTAAAGTTAACAAAGAAAGGGTATGTCCTCACAACTCTCTGTGCACCTCAGTATCTCTTTAACTCTGTGTTGAAAACTCAATTCCAATCTCATCTCTCCCCAACTCTGTGTTGAAAAAACCCGGAACTTCGCACCATGACCTTCGACCGGAAAGACCTTTCAAACGACCAGCTTGTTCAGTTTTATAAAAGCCTGCTCTGGCCCCGCATGATTGAAGAAAAAATGCTGGTGCTGCTGCGGCAGGGAAAAATTTCCAAATGGTTCAGCGGTATCGGGCAGGAAGCCATTGCTGTAGGCGCCACACTGGCCCTGCAGGAAGATGAATGGATCATGCCGCTTCATCGCAACCTCGGCGTGTTCACTACCCGCAATATGCCGCTGCACAAACTCTTCATGCAATGGCAGGGCGCACAGGAAGGATACAGCAAAGGCCGGGAAAGAAGTTTTCACTTTGGCAATGCGGCCCATCATATCTGCGGTATG
>JAEUVM010000478.1 GCA_016787125.1 Chitinophagaceae bacterium
GCATCACCAGCTTCGGGGCCAAGGTCTATCACCCAATCGGCACTGCGTATCACATCGGTATTATGTTCTATCACCAGGATGGAATGTCCCTGTTCTATGAGAGCGTTGAAGGAAGCGAGTAATTTTTTTATATCATTAAAGTGAAGTCCGGTGGTGGGTTCATCGAAGATGAAGAGTATCTTCTCTCCCGCCCTTCCTTTGCCGAGAAAGGAAGCCAACTTTACCCGTTGGGCTTCGCCTCCGGATAGTGTATCGGACGACTGGCCGAGTTTTACATAGCCCAATCCCACATCGCTGAGCGGTTGTATAGCACGGGCTATGGCTTCGCTTTCGCGGCTGCCTGTAAAGAAAGCAGTGGCCTCATCCACACTCATCTCCAGCACATCGAATATGTTCTTGTCTTTATACTTCACTTCCAATATCTCTTCTTTGAAGCGTTTGCCTCCGCAGGATTCGCATACCAGGTGTACATCGGCGAGGAACTGCATTTCCACCACCTGTTCGCCTTCGCCTTTGCAGGTATCACAACGGCCGCCGTCTACGTTGAAGGAGAAATGTTTGGGCTGAAAGCCACGCATTTTACTCAGCGGTTGGCGGGCATAGAGGTCTCTAACCTCATCATAGGCCTTTATATAGGTAACGGGGTTGCTGCGGGATGATTTGCCGATGGGGTTTTGGTCCACCATTTCTATCTGGCCGATACTTTCCACATCGCCGCTGATCTGTTTGTGATAACCGATCTTATCGCCAAATTCACCTTTTAATTTGCGGAGCGCCGGTGCCAGTATTTGTTTTACCAGTGTGGTCTTTCCGCTGCCGCTTACCCCGCTTACCACACAGAGTACGTTCAATGGAAACTCCACCGTGATGTTCTTCAGGTTATTTTGCCGGGCGCCCTCCACTATAATGGAGCGGTTCCATCGGCGAACCTGCTTTGGCGGATCGATGGTAAGTTGTCCGCTGAGGTATTTGCCGGTAAGGCTGACCGGGTTTGAAATTATGTCATCGTAATCACCTTCTGCCACCACTTCACCGCCAAGGTGTGAGGCCATAGGACCCATATCTATGATGTGATCGGCTTCCCGCATCATCATTTCATCATGCTCCACCACAATCACAGTGTTGCCGAGGTCGCGGAGTTCTTTCAGCACTTTTATCAGGTTGGCGGTATCTCTTGAATGAAGTCCGATGGAAGGTTCATCCAATATATATAAAGAGTTGGTGAGGTTGCTGCCGAGGCTGCGGGTGAGTTGTATCCGCTGGCTTTCGCCTCCGCTCAGGGTATTGGCCAGGCGGCTCAGGGTAAGGTAGCCGAGGCCTACCTTTAATAATGTATCAAGCCGGTTGTGCAATTCCAGGAAGATTCTTTTGCCTACTTCTTTATCATGTACGCTGAGTGTTGATGCTGTTTCATCAAACCAGGCTTTGAGATCCTTTACCGGCATGGCGCTCAGTTCGCCTATATTTTTTCCGTTCACCTTTACATAGAGTGCTTCTTTACGCAGGCGGTATCCGTTGCAGTCGGGACATTCAGTACGGCCACGGTAGCGGCTCAGCAGCACCCGGTATTGTACCTTATATAGCTGTGTTTCCACATCTTTAAAGAAATCATTGATACCATACACACCATTGCTTCCCTCCCACAATTGCCTGTATTGTTTATCTGTCAGGTCGGCTATTGCCTTGTGTACCGGGAAATCAAACTTTTTGGCTCCCTTTACAAAATTCTGGCGCCACCAATCCAGTTTCTCTCCTTTCCATGGTGCAACAGCGCCATCATACACACTCAATCTTCTGTCTGGTATCACCAGGTCGGCATCAATACCCAGCACCTGCGAAAAGCCTTCGCAGGTAGGGCAAGCACCGAAAGGGTTGTTGAATGAAAAAAGGTTGGGCACCGGTTCTTCAAACTGCATTCCGTCCAGTTCAAAGCGGTTGTTGAAGTGGTGAATGGGGAATGGGCAATGGGCAATAGGGGAATCGGCAATTGGCAATGGGAAATTGGGAATGGACGACTCCACTTGTATATACACATCGCCTTCTCCTTCATAAAAGGCGGTGCCGATAGAATCGGCGAGACGGTGTTTGTCGTCTTCATCAAATGCCTTCACCACGATACGGTCAACCAGGATGTAGGTTATCTTTTTTGCTTTCAGTTCTTTATCGCCCAGTTCAAGGAGTTCTTCTATACGATGGGCTTCCAGTTTGCCCTCTTTTGTTGGTGCAGCTACCCGGGAGAAACCTTTTTGGGCCAGGATATTCAATTCTTCTTTTATATCCCGGTTTTTATGTTGCTTAAAATTGGCGAGGATAAATACCCGGTCGCCTTCCTTTAGTTTGGTGATTGCAAGCAGTACATCGGTTACATCATCCTTTTTTACTTCCCGTCCGGATACGGGTGAGATGGTTTTGCCGATGCGGGCAAAAAGCAGCCGCAGGTAATCATATATCTCCGTCATGCTGCCCACGGTGCTGCGGGGAGTGCGGGTGATGACTTTTTGTTCGATGGCGATGGCCGGGCAAAGGCCTTTGATATAGTCCACATCCGGTTTGTTCATCCGGTTGAGGAACTGGCGGGCATAGGCGCTGAGGCTTTCGGCGTATCGGCGTTGTCCTTCGGCATATAAGGTATCGATGGTCAGGGAGGATTTGCCGGAACCCGACACGCCGGTTACCACGATCAGCTTGTTCCGGGGCATTTCGACGGATACATTCTTCAGGTTGTGCACCCGGGCCCCCTTTATCTGGATGTTTTCTGCGGAAATTACGGTCTTCGGTTTGGCGGGATTTTTCCCTTTTATTGTCTTTTCCATTTCTCTGTTCACAAATGTAACCCCTTCTACGGCTTTAATTTACAAGGCTTTTCTTAACATTTCTTTAGCACCCCTGTCTACATTTTGTTTTTACAAATGTTTGGCAATTTGGTGAAATGCCCTATTTTTAATTTCCAATCATCCAAAAAATGAAAAACCTAAAATTTATCCAGCCTATCGCACATACTTCTACTTAGTTTTTAACCGAAATTTTTATTGCAACCAATATCCATTTGAATGATCTGCTATGCTCTATTGTCATATCAGATAAAAACTAAACTGTAGGAGTCATGAAAGCATTAACAAAAAAGACCGACCACGAGCTGATCCATCTTTTCACGGATGGAAACCTTGATGCCCTGGAAACCCTGGTTCTCAGGCATAAGGACAAGTTATATACCTCCATCCTTTTCCTGGTTAAGGACAAATACCTGGCTGAGGATATTTTCCAGGACGCCTTCATACGTATTATTGATACCATGCGCAGCGGCCGTTATACGGAGGAGGGGAAATTTCTGCCTTGGGCCATGCGTATTGCCCATAACCTGTGTGTGGACCATTTCCGCAAGGTGAAGCGTACCCCCACCATCCGCAACGGTGAGGATAAAGATATTTTCGAAGTACTGAATTTTTCGGAAGACAGCGCCGAAACCGTGATGATGCGCCGTCAGAGTCATGACCGTGTAAGGGACATGCTCCAGAGCCTGCCCGAAGATCAGCGGGAAGTAATCATCCTGCGTCATTACGCTGATATGAGTTTTAAAGAAATTGCTGCCGCCACCAATTGCAGTATTAACACCGCTTTGGGACGGATGCGCTACGGATTGATTAATTTGCGCAAGCTGATGACCCAGAAACAGATCGCTCTTTAATATATTTGCCTCGCCTTTCTTCGCAAGAAGATGGTTAAGCTCTTGTCATTCTGTATCTCCACCCGGGCATAAAACGGATTTCGGTTTCCGAAGACTTGTTTGCTTGCCAGCCCGGAAGGCTGGTACAGAATGACACCAAATTGAAAGCCTCCTGCTGTTGCAGGAGGCTTTTTTTATTGGAACATTTAATAGAGTGAAAAGATAATAGAGAATGGATAAAAGTTCTTTCTATTTGAATAATCCTTATTGGCTTTACACAACCTTAAATGTGGAAGAGCGCAACGGAACTTCGGTGAATCAGAAGGAAATATCAATACTTTGAAGACGGTCAACCGTCAACGGTCACCGGCATCTATTTCTTCCGGTATGCTTCAAGCCCGCACTCCAGCCATTTTTTAAAGGCAGCCGGTGAAGGTGTGTAGAACTTTGTTTTGGTCAGCGCTACCTGGTCAGGACTGATGATGGCATATTGCGGCTGGGATACAGCGCCGAAGTTGGCTTTTTGAAAAGCCGTCCATTTATGCCCTACGGTGGAAATGAACTGCTCCCCGTCTATGGAATCAGTATAAGTGATCCTGTCCTTCAGCGGCAGCTTGGTTCTTTCATCCACGTATAATGACACTACTACAAACTGTGTACGCATGAGGCTGTCCACTTCATGGTTGGTCCATACCTTCTCTTCCATCCGGCGGCAGTTTACACAGGCCCAGCCGGTGAAGTCAATCAGCAGAGGTTTGTTTTCCGCACGGGCTTTGGCCAGAGCTGCTTTGTAATCATTGATAATTGGCTTCACGCCATTGGCATGCAGCACATGATCCGGATAAATGCTGTACGAAAGAGGTGGCGGAAAGCCGCTGAGTAATTTCAGTCCTGCATACTTTGTATTGGTAAGTCCGGGGACAAGATAGAGTGTGAATGCGCCGAACAACAAACCAAAAAGGAGACGGACTGGTGAAAGCCTTTTTTTCTGCCCCGCTGTTTTCTTTTGCAGTAATCCAAAAAGGTAAAGCGTGGTAAGCAATCCGATAATGACCCAGAGGCCTACAAAAATCTCCCGTTTCATAATGCCCCATTGTTTTACATTATCCGCATTGGCCAGGAATTTTACCGCCAGTGCTATCTCCACAAAGCCCAGCACCACTTTTACCGTCGTCATCCAGCCGCCGGATTTGGGTAATGACTGCAGCCAGTTGGGGAACATCGCAAACAGGGCAAAAGGAAGACTGAGCGCCAATCCAAACCCCGCTGCACCAGCAGTAAGCGGCCAGGCACCTTCGCTGGAAGCACCGACCAGCAGCGTTCCGAGTATGGGGCCTGTACAGGAAAAAGATACGATGGCAAGCGTGGCCGCCATGAAGAAGATGCCGCCGATGTTTCCGATACCTGACTTTGAGCCTGCCCTGTTGGCAATACCGGATGGTAAGGTGATCTCGAACAGACCAAAGAAGGACAAGGCAAACACCACGAATATGGCAAAGAAGAAAAGATTGAGCCATACGTTGGTGGATATATTATTGAAAACCTCGCTTTTGGCTCCGGCAAAATGAAAAGGTACGGTGATGATTGTATATATCAGGAATATGAACAGGCCGTACAGTACTGCATTGGTAATTCCTTTTTTCCTGTCGGCCGACCGCTTGGTGAAAAACGTAACCGTTACCGGTATCATCGGGAACACACAGGGTGTAAGTAGTGCGATGAACCCGCCCAGTATTCCCAGCAGGAAGATGCTGAAAATGCTTTTTCCTTTGGTGCCATCATCGCCGCAGGGTATTACCGGGTTGTTGATATCTATTGATGGTATTTTAATGACGGTTTCAGCTTCCACGCCGCCCTCCAGCGGTATGATGAATGTTTTTTCGAAAGAATAGAACTCCTCGCCTTTGCCGTAATTGTAGGTAATACCCGTTTGCAGGTTTGCAGGTACGGTGCCGGTAATGCTGATATTGGCTTTCCAATTAATGTTCTTTTCAAATACACCGGGCTGAACATTTTCAAACAGCGGGTTGGAAATAGCAACCGGTTTTTCCTGTAAAATAAAATCGCCATCCTGTACTACGGCTGAATCAGAGAATTTCAGTTCCACCGATTTTACATCCAGCAATACCTGGTTAGGGGCATACACCTGCCAGCCGCCGCTGATATTGCCGGTGATGGTAAGCTCATATTTGCCGGGAGCAGTACGGGTGCTTTTAATGGTAAGGTCGTGAATGGCACCCAGGCTGTCTTGTGCCTGAACAGCAAGTGTGGTAATGAAAAGTATGACGAAAGCGGTAATTTTTCTCATCAGCAAATACATGAACAGTGGTTTGAAAAAACAAACGAGTCCGTTGAAGAACCCGTTGTTTATATTAGTTACTCAAACGATCCATTATTTTATGGCCACGCTGAAACTGACGGTTTTGGGCGGCAGACATTTTTTATCATCACAGGTCTGGTATTCCACTTTGCCGGTAAAGTTCGTCTTGGCGTTGGCTTTGAGTTTTATTTTCTGAACAAAATCCACCTTGGTGGAGTACTGGTTAGCCGAGACGCCGAGGGTGGCATCTTTCATCTTTTCCATTTTCCCAACTTCTTTGATCTTCCCTTCCTTTGAGATCAGCGGGTTAGCATTTAAGGTAAACGTAGTCGGCATGGCAATGGCATCTTCAGGCTGGGTTTGTGAGTACAGGTGCCAGTTGGTCTGAATAGTGGCCGTCATGTGTACTTCATAGGTTTTGTCGCCCACTTTGGTGGCGGTGAAGCTCCAGGTTACCGGGCTCTGCTGTGCATAAGCAATGGCAGTGAGGAACAGTACGGGTAAAAGGGCGAACAATTTCTTCATCGTCTTTTTCATTTTGATCAGATACGCAAATTTCAGTCTTTCTGTTTTACCGGGTTGTTAAAGGCCTGTAAAGGTAAATCCTGCCGGGCCGGTTATTTGTCACTTTTGTTACAAAAGGCGTCCCGGTTACAGATGATACCGTCAGTGAACAAGTTGCTCCGCCATCAGCATGGTGCGGATAATCTCCCGGCCGTCTGTGTTGCCCAATGCTTCGGTGCAGGCTCTTTCAGGGTGTGGCATCATGCCAAATACATTGCGGGTGGCATTGCAGATGCCGGCAATATTGCGGCTGGTGCCGTTGGGATTGGCTTCCGGGGTAACCTGCCCTCCTTCGTCACAATAATAGAAGAGTACCTGGCCATTGGCTTCAAGCTGATCCAGCATTGCTTCATCGGCATAATACCGGCCCTCTCCATGCGCCACAGGTATTTTATATACTTTACCGGTATGATTGGTAAGGAAGGTGTTTTTACAAACAAACTGCTGATGGCCATTGCGCAGCAAAGCACCGGGCAGCAGGTGTGATTCGCATAAAATCTGAAACCCATTACACACCCCGAATACTTTACCACCGGCCCGGGCAAATTCTATCACACTCTGCATCATCGGGCTGAAACGGGCGATAGCGCCGCAGCGCAGGTAATCGCCGTAAGAAAATCCTCCGGGAAGAATGATACAGTCATCAGTGGAAAACATACCCAGGTCTTTGTCTTTATGCCAGAGCATGTGCACTTCCTGTCCCAGGTCATATTTCAGCGCATCATACATATCTCTGTCGCAATTAGAACCGGGGAAAACAACGACACCAAATTTCATATTGAGGGATTTGCGGTGATGAGCGGCAAAGATAACCCAATAACAGATAGCTTACCTACAGCCAGCCGGGCCCTGCATACTGGTAACCCAGGATAAAGGCCACCGTAAGCCAGAACAGCAGCAACGGCAGTATTTTATAAGTGGAATACATATAGGTGCAGGCATGGAATGCCGCAAACGGGATGGCGGCCATCACCCAGTTTTCAAACCCGGACGAGTTATTGACAAAGGGTATCAGGATAGCGCCAAGAAGATACAGCAGCAACAGGCTCCAGCCTTTCCGTACCTGTATCAGCATTTTTCGAAGGCTTTCCTGTACAAAATAACCACCCGCGAGAAAAGGCACGGCCAGTAAAAAGATGCTGCCGGCCAGCCAGGCTGATTGCTTCACGGAAGGCAGGCTGAAAGAAAAATCAGGGAACAGGTTTTGCCAGCTCCAGTTATTATCTATAAAAAGCCAGACGGCATAAAAGTAAAAAGGTGTGAGCACACCGACGAGGCACAGCACCCACTCATTCAGCCGGAAAGGGCGCATTACGGCCAGCGACAGCAATATCCAGAACGTGAAGGTGATAGCCGGAAAGAAAATAAATGCAGCCAGGCCCAGGGCCAGCCCGATATTAAAAATGGCGCCACGGGCATTGGGTTGGTTATATACTTTAAACAACCCCGATAACACAAACAGCAGGATAGTATTGACCAGCAGGGGTGGCGAAAAATAATTCCACTCAGGCAGCAGGGAGGTGATAAGCATGTACGCCATCCCCGGCAGGTAATTTGGCCGGTTCATCATCCGCTGGCCACTGATAAAGCGGGTTAACATCACCGCCTGGATAAACAACAACAGGTATGTGATGATGGGGTAAATGACCGGGTTTCGCCGGGCGGTGGGAGCCAGGAACTCCACTATTCCCTGGTATAGTATGCCATCCTCTGTATCGGTCGTTACAGCGTGGGGGTGCTGGAAAATGGGCAGTTTGATAAGTACTCCCAGCACTAACAGCAGGAAGAGATTGGCCGGGTTTTTCTGTTTAAATATTCCTGTCACGGATAATGGACCCTGTTTTGAGCTTAGTTGTAATCAATTTTTGCAAAGCAAATATAATTACGATACAAACAGGGTATAATCATTTGCCTGGCGCTTACCTGTTTTCCGTATTTGGGTAAAAACTCATACCCCTTATCGAGGTTTTTCAGCGTAGGGTTACGGTTCATCTGTCCATCGGGGGCAATGCTGAAATCGGTAAGCAGGTTATTACGCCTTTCAAGCTGGTTAAAAAGAAAATGAAGCTGGCCGCCGGTGTTCATCAGCTGGAAGGAAATATCATCGTCCGATTCATCATCATACTGGCTTTTGGCCATTACATTGCTCCATTCCAGTTTCCCGTTGCTGTTGTAAGAGAGCACACAAATATTATCGGCATGGTAGCGGACCGCCTGCGAAGTGGACCGGCTGCCGTTCCACCAGTAATAGCGGCTCATATAAGGCGAATAATAATAGTTGGTAAGGGAGCGATTGTAGGGAAAACCATACAGGTAATCCCAGCGGTTCCAGTTGTTGCTGTAGCGGGAAGTGGTATAGTACGATTCGCTGCTGATGATAAAGCCCCCGTCTTTTCTTGTCACCACATTTCTGATAAAAAAGTCGTTAAATGCCCCTTTCATGGTGGCATCACCGCGGGCTTCACGGCGGAGGTCCTCGCTGAATACACTGGTGTCTTCTATCACGGTATTCATTCCTTTTTTATCCCAAACAAAGAAATACAGTCCGTCTATATTGCCTCTTTTTTCCCGGTAGTAAAAGGAAGTGAGAAAATAGCGTTTGTTGAAATTATCCACCTTTACCTGTATCTCATCCAGCATCCGGGCTTCCAGGTTGAGCGGGTAAGACAGTAATGAGTCTGACATCGCTTTTTTAACCACCATATTGGCCATGGTGATATTGTCGTTGTTATTCCGCAGGAATTTGGAAAAAACCAGGTCGCCGTCATTGTCGAGCGAAAACTCACCGAGGTATTCGTTCCGTTCTTCCATGGGGATATAATGTACGGAGCGTTTCAGGGGTTCCAGCTTATCATTAAACAATACGGTGGTCATGGTATAAAGGCGCTTATTCCGGCTGTTGATCTTGAACACGGAAATCCTGCTTTTGTCTTCACTGGTTACCACGGTGTATATCTTATTATCAGCAAGGAAGCCGATATGGCTGGTATCCAGTTCCATGATGTCGCCGGCTTTTTTGCCCGATCCGTCAATTTTTACTGCATTACAGTACACCACATTCTTTTTCTGGTACTGGTAGATCATATAGGCAAAATCGCTGTAGGGGAAAAACTCCACGTTGATGAGGCGGTCGTCGTTGGGCAGGTAATCATGCTCCTCTTTGCTCAGCATTTTCATTTCATTATCCAGCGCCACGATGGAGCCCTTGTTGCGGTTGTTTTTATATATCAGGAAATTGCCGTTGATCTTGCCTACAATTTCAAAGTCCATCCGCCGGGAGTCGTCTCTTTCGGGTTCAGAATAAATGATCTTTTGGGCGTTCAGCACGGGTGCGGCACAAACCAACAGGAGGAAGAGCAAGCATGATCTACCGGGCATAATTATCTGGTTTTTTGCTTATTAAAGTTACTGCAAGCCATCCAAAACCAGGCCTGCTTTTTTGATGCTGATGCGTTTAAAAGCATCATTACACTACAGAACGGTTAAAATAGTACAAACGGCAGCCTGTATGGGAATTCCGGGGGCGGATTTACAGCAGGCCAGAAACGAAGGGAAATTATTTTGTATTTGGAATTTGCCTATACCTTTGCAAACGTTCCTGCAGAAATCAGTATCTGTACCTGCCAGTGTCCTGTAAATCAACAGGGCCCGGTGGGCAAGCCAGGAAATAAATAAGCTTTCAAGTGAAAATACCAACCAACCGGGTCACCGCCGCAGGATTAATCGTTGCTTTAGGAATTATTTACGGAGACATTGGAACCTCTCCTTTATATGTGCTGAATGCAATCACCAAAGGCCGCGGACTATCTGAAGAATTGATTCTAGGTGCACTGTCCTGTGTGATCTGGACGCTTACCCTTCAAACGACCATTAAATATGTGATCCTTACCCTGCGTGCAGATAACCGGGGTGAGGGTGGTATTTTTTCATTATACACCTTAGTCAGAAGACGTAAAAAATGGCTGGTGATACCCGCCATGCTCGGCGGGGCCGCTTTGCTGGCCGACGGGATGATCACCCCTCCTATTTCTGTTACCTCTGCCGTGGAAGGATTAAGGCAGCTTTCTTATTTCAGTTCGATCACCACCACCGATATTATTATTATTGTAATAGTCATTATCACCATCCTGTTTTTCCTTCAACAGTTTGGCACAGCTTCCATCGGGCGGCTTTTCGGTCCGCTGATGACCATCTGGTTTGTCATGCTGGCCGTTATGGGTGCATTGCATCTTTTTGATGATATAGCCGTTTTCAAGGCATTCAGTCCGCACTATGCCATCAACCTGCTGCGCTCAGGAAATGGTGAAGGTTTCTGGATACTCGGCGGCGTTTTTCTCTGTACCACCGGGGCCGAAGCGCTGTATTCCGACCTGGGCCATTGTGGTAAATGGAATATCCGCTATTCATGGATTTTTGTAAAAACATGTCTCATTATTAACTACCTCGGGCAGGGCGCCTGGCTGTTGCACAACTGGAAGGGCAAAGTAATAACCTCCGAAATGATAGACGCAGGGTTCAACCCTTTTTACGGAGTGATGCCCCAGGAGTTCAAAATAATCGGGGTGGTGATAGCCACCATGGCAGCCATTATTGCCAGCCAGGCATTGATATCGGGTTCTTTTACATTGATCAGCGAGGCCATGCGACTAAACCTCTGGCCAAAAATGCGTATCAATTATCCGTCTGAAGAAAGAGGCCAATTATATGTTCCGGGTGTAAACTGGCTGCTTTTTTTCGGTTGTGTGGGTATCACGCTGTATTTCCAAAAGGCTTCTAATATGGAATCGGCCTACGGACTGGCGATTACACTATGTATGATCGCCACATCCATCCTGTTTGCCAACTACCTGGTACTGCAACGGGTGAAGCCGGTATTCATATACATTTACCTGCTGGTCTATCTCTCACTCGAAGTGTCATTCCTTGCCGCAAATCTTGATAAGTTCAGTCATGGTGGTTACGTTACACTTATTGTAGGCGGTTTATTATTTATGGTAATGTACATCTGGTACAGGGCAAGAAAGATCAAAAACCGTTACGTGGAATTTGTGCGGCTGGAACATTATATACCCAAAATACAAGAACTCAGCAATGATAAATCGGTGCCTAAATACGCCACGCACCTCGTTTACCTCACCAGTGCCAATAACCCCAAGGAAATAGAGCATAAGATCATCTACTCAATACTCAACCGAAAGCCAAAACGGGCCGATATTTATTGGTTTGTGCATGTGGATACCATGGATGACCCTTATACCTGTGAGTATAAAGTGGAGCATATCATCCCCAACGATATTATCCGGGTTGATTTCAGACTTGGTTTCCGCATGGAGCCGAGGATCAACCTCATGTTCCGCAAAGTGGTGGAAGACCTGGTGAGCAATAAGGAAGTGAACATCATCAGCCGGTATGAAAGCCTGGCCAGCAGTAATACAGTGGGCGACTTCCAGTTTATGGTAATGGAAAAATACCTGAGCCAGGACAATGAACTGCCCTTCTTTGAGCGAATCATCATGAAGTTCCATTTCTGGCTGAAAGAGCATAGCCTTTCTGAAGAAAAAGGATTTGGCCTCGATGCGGCGAACGTAACCATAGAAAAATTCCCGCTGATCGTTTCACCCGTTACCAACCTGAAGCTGAAACGTATCGATGGTTAGCGCCTGTCAAACGGCACTGCGGAAGATTTTTTCTTGTCTTGTGTTTTACCTGTATCTTATCGGGCGATAGCTATTATTGCTCCCGTTTCATTTTGCCCGAATGCCCGTTTTTATCTGGTATATTATCCTTGGCATCGCCGTGCTGTCGGTACTTGCTTACCTGCTGCAGGAACGCCTGATCTTTAAGCCGGAAAAGCTGAAGCAGGATTTTGAATTTAAATATGATGCGCCTTTCAAAGAATACTTTTTCGACATTGAACCCGGTGTACGCATCAACGCATTGCATTTTTTCAGGGAAAATCCAAAAGGACTTATCCTTTATTTTCATGGCAATACCCGCAGCATCAAAGGATGGGCCCGCTATGCCAAAGATTTTTACCGGTACGATTACGATGTGGTGCTGGTAGACTACCGCGGATTTGGCAAAAGCACCGGCAAACGGAGTGAAAAAGAAATGCTCAGCGACATGCAGCATATATATGAGCGCCTGCGGGAAAAGTACACCGAAGACCACCTGATCGTTTACGGGCGGAGCATGGGAAGCGGCTTTGCCACCAAACTGGCCTGCGATAATAACCCCCGCTACCTCATCCTGGATGCACCTTACTTCAATTTTCTGCGGGTGATAGAACGTTTTCTCCCAATTCTGCCGGTACGGATCGTATTACGTTTTCACCTGCGTACAGACAAATGGCTGCCCGGGGTAAATTGCCATACCTATATAATACATGGCACCAAAGACTGGCTGATCCCCATCCGGCATAGTGAATCATTGCAAAAGATAAACCCCAATATGATCACCCTCATCCGCATACATGGCGGCGGGCACAACAACCTTCCCTCTTTTGATGAGTACCACAATTTCGTCAGGGATATCCTTAAATATTAATTAATATTTAAGAAATATTTACCGGTATGCAGGCCTTCCTGCCCATTTTGAAGCTTCTCCTACTTATTTTGTAGGTACCACCTACTTCCGATCTAGGTCCTCCTACTTATTTTGTAGGTCCTCCTACATATTTTGTAGGTACCTCCTACTTATTTTGTAGGTACCTCCTACTTCCGGAGTAGGTCCTCCTACTTATTTTGTAGGTCCTCCTACTTCCGATCTAGGCCCGCCTACATATTTTGTAGGCACCGCCTACTTCCGATCTAGGCCCGCCTACATATTTTGTAGGCACCGCCTACTTCCGATCTAGGCCCGCCTACTGATTTTGTAGGCACCACCTACTTCCGATGTAGGCCCGCCTACATATTTTGTAGGCACCGCCTACTTCCGATGCAGGCCCGCCTACATATTTTGTAGGCACCGCCTACTTCCGATGCAGGCTCGCCTACTTATTTAGTAGGCACCGGCCCCTTTTTTTGCACCAAACTCGCAAAAACCTGCAATTTTCGCAGTAACAAAGTGGCAGATCCCGCTTTTGCCAGCCATACCCATTTTGCGTTTAGTACATGGCAACTGTTAAGGATTGTCTAATAAAAAAACAACACCCGTAAATGGACTGCCTTTTGACATTCTATGGAAAACGGAGGTATGTATGAAACTGAAACTTTACACTTTACTTTTTGCCTTAACAAGTATCCTGGCCATTTCCTGTAAGACAGCAAAAAAACTCTACGAAAAAGGAAACTACACTGAAGCTGTTGAACTGGCTGCGAAAAAACTGCAGAAAGATCCCGACGATCCCAAACTCCTCGACATTATCAGAAATGGTTACGGCTATGCAGTCAACGACCATGAAAGCCGCATCCGCAACTATGCTGAAAGCACCGGCGAACTGAAATGGGAAAATATGTACAATGAGTACGCCAGCCTTCAGCGCATGTATGATGCCATATATAAAGTGCCTTCCGTGTTTGAAATCGTAAAGCCTGCCGATTATTCTTCTTACCTGGTAACCTATGCAAAAAAGGCCGGTGAAGTGCGGTTTCAAAGAGGACTTAACTATATGGACCAGGGTGAACAATCCTACACCAACGATAAACAGCTTTTCCGCAGCGCTTACCGTGAATTCCAGGTTGCCAAACGGTTTCTTCCCGGCGACATGGAACTGGAGCAGTTGCTTACGGAATCGTACAACAATGCGGTAACCAATGTGATCATACTGCCGATGCAGCAAAATGGCGGTTTTGTGTACAGCTCATATACCGTTGGAAGCGACAATCTTGATGACCAGTTGCTGCGAAACCTGCAGTATAACAGCGGCAATGAATTTGTGAAATATTACTCCGCATGGGAAGCCAGGAGCAAGAATATACGGGCCGACCAGGAAGTTGACCTGCGGTTTGCTGATATCAATATCGGCCGCGACCGCGACAACCGCTCTTCCAGGAAAGTGACGAAAGAAATTGTAATCAAAGAAACGGTGTACAAACCCGATTCCATTGTAAGGGAATATGCCAAAGTAAGCGCTGTAATAACCACCGTAAACAGAAGCATCCGCTCATCTGCCATGCTGCAGGTAGCAGTAAGAGATACCCGGAGCGGACAGGTTTGGACGGATATGGTCAACGCTTATCACAACTGGAGCACAGAATTTTCCACCTACACCGGCGATATCCGTGCACTTGATGCGGCTGATAAACAACTGGTGGAAAGAAGAAGGGAATTTGAACCTACAGAAAATGCAATTATGCGCTGCCTGGCAGAACAGGCCGGCAATGACGCACAATACCGGTTGAGAAATTTTCTGAGTAACTTATAATAACACACCATTCTCTCTTAAGGACATGCCCGGCATGTCCTTTTTTATTTTCATCTTTGCGAAGCTGATTCTTCATGACTAAGAAACGGATACTTAAATGGTTGAAAATACTGCTCATCGTATATGTGGCAGGCGGACTGGCACTTTATCTCCTGCAGGATGCCATCCTTTTTCATCCTGTATCGCTGAAACGGTCGCACCGGTATGATTTCCCTTTCCCGCATAAAGATATCAGCATACCTCTCGGCGGAAAAGACACCCTGAACCTGATTGATTTTACGGTACCCGATACAGCAAAGCGTGGGGTGGTGCTTTATTTTCATGGAAATAAAAGAAACATCAGCTGGTATGCCCGCTTCATCCCTTACTTCACCCGCCATGGCTATGAAGTGCTGATGATCGACTACCCCGGCTATGGCAAAAGCACCGGCAAACTCACCGAACAAAAACTGTATGATTGGTCGGCACTGGTGTATGATATTGCCATTAAAAAATATGCAGCAGACAGCATCATTATTTATGGCAAAAGCATGGGCACCGGTATTGCCTCACACCTGGCTGCTGAAAAAGATTGCAGCAGGCTTATACTGGAAACACCGTATTATGATTTCCCGTCTGTTATCAGTCATTACCTGCCCATTTACCCGGTAAGATGGATGCTGCACTACCAATTGCCTACCTACCAATACCTCCCAAAGGTGAAGGCCCCCATTACCATTTTCCAGGGCACCCGCGACAGGCTTATTACCTACAGCAATGCCAAACGCCTGCAGCCATTGCTGAAACAGCAGGACGAATTCGTTACCGTAAAAGGGGCAAGCCATAACAACCTGTATGATTACGAACTGGTTGTACAAAAACTGGATTCCTTGCTGCGCTGATCCGCCCGTCCAAATCAACAACGAAGCCAGGCCAGTGCCGAATACCACTATTATGGTATTGCACAGTATTGCAGTCATCTCTATTTTTACATCGTGAAGCACCTGTTGACCATCACCCTGTTTTTTACCTGTTTGCATTTGCATGCACAAAAACCGCTTGTGTATGATGAAATGCTGGCAAGAACAACAGAGATCACTCTTACAGACAGTCTCAGTATTTCCGGACTCGATAAGGAGATGGTAAAGCTCGACAGCAATACCGTAAAGCAATGGTTCACTCCGGTGTTTTCTTCCTCGCAATCCATAAAATTTAAGAAAAGGGATTATTACCTCGCCGGTAAAATAACCGGCAGCCAGCACTTCGACCTGCTGGTACTGGTAGAAGATAAACGGAGAGGAGATTCATCAGGCTACAAGGTTATTCACTTGGTAACAACAAAAAAGGATGGCAGCTATATCGCCTCATTAAAAGCGGCAGTATCAGGCACTAAAAAGCAATCGAATTACAACACCAGCGCCTGGCTGTACAAAGGATTGAACATTATTCAGTATTCGAAGATCATTACCAGCACCACATCAATGGCCAATATCACTAATTACCGTATCAACAACACGGGCCGTTTCCTGATGTATAATAATTAGGTTCTTAGCTCTTCAAGTTTTACACCCTTTGGCGATACCCGGAGTTGATGATCAACCCCGGTTTTCAGTGCGTAATTCCTGTCTGTATGGCTTACCGGAAAATCAAAGCAAACCGGGTAATCATATTCCTTCACAATATCCTGCAGTATATCCTCCACCGTTTTTCCAAATGGCCTTTCGGTATCTTTTGTTTCCGTAAACCCGCCAAATATTAATCCTGCCAGTTTATCCAGTTTGCCGCTGCGTTTCAACTGATGCATCATCCGGTCAATATTATAGAGTTGCTCACCCACATCTTCGATAAAAAGGATACGTCCCTTGGTCTTTATATCCGAACCTGTTCCGGTAAGATGTGCCAGCAGCGCTAGGTTGCCACCTACCAGGGGCCCGCTGGCCTTGCCGTAGCGGTTCATAGCATGGGGGGCAGCGGTGTACTTTGCCTCCCCTCCTTCCAATGCCCTTTTCAACGAGAGCACAAACTCATTCGTATTGCCACCGTCATTAAAAGCGCCGGCCATAGGCGAATGCAGGGAAGCGATGCCATAGTTTGAATAAAGATGGCTGTGAAGCACCGTCACATCACTATAACCAATGATCCATTTCGGATGCTTCCGGAATTTTTTAAAGTTCAGCCGGTCAATAATACGCCCGGTGCCATAACCGCCACGGGCACAGAGCACAGCCTTTATTTCGGGGTCGTCAAGCATTTGCTGCAGATCGTTCAGCCGCTCCTCATCTGTGCCGGAAAAATAGTTTTGCGAAGTACCGCCGATAGTGGCGCCGGTCTTTGTGCGGTACCCCCATGCAGCAAGTGTATCCTGGCAGATTTGCACTTTTTCAGCCGCCATAAAACCCGCCGGGCAAACAAGGCCGATCGTATCGCCTTTCTTCAAATAAGGAGGAATGGTAATCATCTGATAAAAGTATTATTTCTTTCCTTAATTTTCTTTCATGGAATCACTGGTCAATGCCCTGCTGCGCATTCATCCGCTTACCGATAAAGCGCTACAAACCATCCTGCCGGCCTGGCAGCATTGGGAGGTGCAGAAAGATCACCTGTTGCTGCGGGAACACCAGGTATCAGACTATATTTATTTTATACATACTGGCGCCGCCCGCATATTTTACCAAAAATCAGGAAAGGAGATCACAGAATGGATCGCACTGGATAAGCAGTTCTTTCTTTCCATCACCAGCTTTTTTGAACGTACACCCAGCCATCTTTCTATACAGGCATTGGAGCCGGCCAGCGTATCCGGTATACATCACAACGACCTGATGAAACTGGCTGCCGGACATCATGAGATTGAAACACTGCTTCGCAAAATGCTTACACTATCGCTGATCCTTTCACAGCGGCGGATGGATTCCATCCAGTTTGAAACCTCCCAGCAGCGGTATGAAAAACTCATTACAGAATACCCGGAGATCATAAAAAGAGTACCCCTCACCTATATTGCCTCCTTCCTCGGCATTACCCTGGAAACACTCAGCCGGATACGCAGTGCCCGCTGATGCGCCTTTTATTTGACAATTATCAAATCAACCGGTCGTTACCTGGCGGAACTTTATGCCCTAAACGATTGTAACATGAAACCGGTAATCTTCCTCATCAGTACTTTACTCCTTTCAGCATCTTTATTCAGCCAGACCAATAAGGCCAAAGAGCTTGTAAAAAAAATGACCCTTGAAGAAAAGGTAAATCTCGTAGTTGGTATGGGTATGAATATGCCGGGGATGAATATGGGCAGCGGCCCTGTGGTAGGACAAACCACCGATAAAGTGCCCGGGGCAGCCGGTACCACGTATGCCATTCCAAGATTGGGCATTCCGAATACAGTACTGGCAGATGGTCCTGCCGGTCTTCGCATCGAACCAAAAAGAAAAGACGACACAGCAACCTATTATGCCACGGCCTGGCCGGTAGCCACTCTCATCGCTTCCTCCTGGGATACCCAACTGGCCGAAAACATCGGCAAAGCCATGGGCAATGAAGTAAAGGAATATGGTGTGGATGTGCTGCTGGCACCTGCATTGAATATTCACCGCAACCCGCTGGGCGGAAGAAACTTTGAATACTATTCAGAAGACCCGCTGATATCCGGCAAAATGGCGGCTGCTGTGGTGAACGGAATTGAATCAAACGGCGTGGGAACCTCCGTAAAACACTATGCGGCCAATAACCAGGAAACCAACCGGAACACCGTTAATACGATCGTAAGTGAAAGGGCGCTGAGAGAAATTTACCTGAAAGGTTTTCAGATCACCATAAAAGAATCACAACCATGGACGGTGATGAGTTCATATAACTATATCAATGGCAAATATGCTTCTGAGGATTACGACCTGCTCACCACTATCCTGCGCAAGGAATGGGGCTTTAAAGGCCTGGTGATGACAGACTGGTTTGGCGGTAAAGATGCAGTGGCACAAATGAAAGCCGGCAACGACCTGCTGATGCCCGGCACTGCTGCACAAAAGAAAGCCATCACCGATGCAGTAAACAACGGTACACTTGATATGAAAGTGCTGGATGAAAATGCTGAAAGAATAGTAAACTATATTCTTGGTTCAAGGGCTTATCAAAAATATGCTTTCAGCAATAAGCCGGACCTGAAAGCCCACGCCGGCCTTGTTCGTTCTGCTGCCACCGAAGGAATGATCTTATTGAAAAACGAATACAATACCCTGCCCCTTCAAAATAATATGACCGTTGCCGCTTTTGGCAACACATCGTATGCTTTCATTGCCGGCGGAAAAGGCAGCGGCGATGTAAATGAAGCCTATACCGTTTCACTGGTGGAGGGACTGGAATCGGCAGGATATAAACTCGATGAAAAAGTAAAAGCCGCCTACACAGACTACCTCGATGAATACAATAAGAAGAACCCAAAAAAAGGATTTATCCAGGAATTGATGAACCCCACTCCTCCTGCTGCTGAGCTGGACGGCTATAAAGAACTGGTACAGGCAAGAGCCGGCGAAACCGATGCCGCCATCATCACCATCGGCAGAAATGCGGGTGAATTCTTTGACAGAAAGAAAGAAGGTGATTTTTACCTGGATGAAAAAGAAACCGATCTTATCAAGTCAGTGGCAGCTGCCTACCATGCCAAAGGCAAAAAAGTGATCGTCATCATCAATGCAGGAGGTGTGATAGATGTGGCCTCCTGGCGGGATGAAGTGGATGCCATCCTGCTGGCCTGGCAAGGCGGACAGGAAGCGGGTAATGCCGTGGCCGATATTCTCAGTGGTAAAGTAACTCCCTCGGGCAAACTGGCCACCACGTTCCCGGTGAAATATGAAGAAGATGCAACCGCCATTAATTTTCCCGGAAAGGAATTTCCGGAGAAAGCCACAGCCGGTATGCTGGGTATGAAACAAACACCTGCCGAGGTTACCTATGAAGAAGGTGTGTATGTAGGCTACCGCTATTACAATACATTCAATGTAAAACCAGCCTATGAATTTGGTTATGGACTTTCCTATACCAGTTTCTCCTACAGTCCTGTGCAGTTAAGTGCTGCTGAATTCAATGGCAAACTGACAGCCACCGTTACTATCACCAATACCGGCAAAACTGCCGGTAAAGAAGTGGTGCAGTTGTACATAAGCGCCCCAACAGATAAACTGGATAAGCCGGCATCAGAATTAAAAGGCTTTGCCAAAACCAAACTGCTTCAGCCGGGACAGTCGCAAAAGATCACTTTCACCATCACCGCAGATCAACTGGCTTCCTTTTATACCAACCAGTCAGCATGGGTGGCCGATGCGGGCAACTATACGATAAAGATCGGCGCCTCCTCGTTGAACATAAAACAAACTGCCGGCTTCCGTTTACCCAAAACCATCATCACCGAAAAGGTAAATAAGGTAATGATGCCGCAGGTAACGATCAATGAACGGGTAAGTGGTGAGAAAAAAGCATTTTAAGCCTTTTCGGGCCAACTGATATTTGTTTAATTTTCCTGAATGAAAAAAGTAGTTGCCGTACTGTTGCTGCTGATACCTGTGTTTGGCTATTCGCAGGACCTGTCTCTTTACCAGAAAAAAGAATATAAATACGCTGATGGCAAAACGCTGCCCTACCGCATATTGTACCCGGAGAATTATGACCGGAGTAAAAAGTATCCGTTGGTACTCTTTCTTCATGGCGCCGGTGAAAGAGGCACTGATAATGAAAAACAACTGGTGCACGGTGCCAAACTTTTCCTGGCAGACAGCAACCGCCGCAACTTTCCCGCTATCGTGGTCTTTCCGCAATGCCCTGAAAACAGTTTCTGGAGTTCGGTCAGTGTTGACGGAAGCAAAAGCCCGGTTTCATTTGAATTTAATTATGACAATCCCATCACCTGGCCGCTTGATGCCGTACAGCAATTAGTAAAACAATTGCTGAAAGATGAGTCCGTCTCTAAAAAGAGATGTTATATCACCGGTCTTTCCATGGGTGGCATGGGTACTTTCGAATTGGTGTACCGTTTTCCCAAACTCTTTGCCGCAGCCATGCCGATATGCGGCGGCGGCGATGCCTTACGCTACGATGGAAGGGTAAAAAAGACCTCCTTCTGGATCTTTCACGGCGATGCCGATGATGTGGTGGGTGTAAATGAATCGAGGGTGATGGTGAATAAACTGAAATCGATCGGTGCAGGTATTACCTATACAGAATACCCCGGAGTAAACCATTACAGTTGGGATAATGCTTTTGCAGAGCCAAACTTCCTGGGCTGGCTTTTCTCACACAAAAGAAAATAAACCAAACTGCTGATCAATTCAGCTTCCGTCTTTTTTCCTCAGCAAGGATAAGCTGCATCAGTTCTTTGGTTACATAATAGTCAGGCACATTTTCCAGCTTCATGGCAGGGTCGGGAATGTACCAGTGGTATTTGGAAAAAGTCTTCTTCAGCATTTCATCTTTAAAATCATATCCCATCCGGGCATAGTTCAGGTTGCGGTACAGCCGAAGCTGGTTATCAGAAAGCTTCTTTACACTGTCTTCCACTGCCTCGCCCCAAACCAGGTCCATCATATTGCCAAAGTCATTCTTTACCGTCTTGTCGCACCACAGGTTCACCTCATTATGCAGTTGCCAGAAAGTGATGCCAAGGTCTTGTGTGGGTTTGAAACCAGCCACCCGCAGTTGCAGCATGCCTTTGCGCAGGTACACCATTTTCAGTTTGGCACCGCCTTCAGCCATATAAGGAACCGAAAAAGCATTCTTAGCTATCCTTCCCACACCGGCCACCTGCCAGGGTGCGGGTGCAGTGCCAAAAGAAGCCGGCACGGAAAAATAACTGTCATCACCCATATTGATATTCAGTTCAAAATCATCAATAGCGCTGTTGGCCCAGGTGGTGCCGGTGGTAAGCCGGTAGTCAAATTCATTTTTCGCTTCCACTGAGCCGCCGCCTTTATATAAATAGCTATGCCGAATGACTGTAACACCTTTTGCAAAGCGGATGGTGAAATAATACACAAAGTCGTAGCCGCTGGCCACTTTAGAACTCACTTTAAACCCTGTTTGCTCCATCCGGGCTACTTTATAAGGCAGGAGTTTGTCATCAGCCATTACCATAAAATCTTTTACCTGCGGGTGTTTGGCCTCTTCCTCGCTCACATCGCCATCGGCCGGGGGTGTTACAAAGCCCACGGTCAGCTCCTTATCCGGCCCGGGATTGAAAAATTCAAAATAAATATCCACCTGCATCCAGTCGCCTTTACGCTGCAGGTTCAATATCTCTTTTTTCAGCCGGATGGTGGTTTCTTTCAGTGGAACAAGGGTGTTGCCGATGGCATAAAAAACGCCGTCGTTGGCAAAAGACTGCTGTATGCAGCCAAGAAAGAGGAACAGGATGAGTTTTCGCATGGTGAATGGTGGTTTGTCACTAAAGTTATAGAAAAACAGCCTTTTATGGCCGGCAGGTGGGCAAAGCGGCCCTTTCACAAAAAATATTTTGTTTTTTACCCAACCCTTTACCTCCCGCTACCAGTTAATTATATTAGATGAGTCAAGTTTTACCCAAGCCAGCACTATTGAGCGATCCACACGAAATACTGGTTCATGGATGCCTGCGGAATGATCTGCAGAGCCAGGAGCAGTTGTACCGGCTTTTTTACCCGGAAATGATCAGGATATGCTGCCGCTATACAGGCGATATGGATAAGGCCGGCTCTGTATATAATAATGCCATGCTTAAAGTGTTCCGGGGTATAGGAAATTACCGGCATGAAGGTAAACTGGCCGCCTGGATCAGAACGATCGTTGTCAATTGCTGCCTTGATCATGTTAAAGAAAACA
The DNA here is from genome assembly GCA_016787125.1 of Chitinophagaceae bacterium. Lineage (GTDB taxonomy): Bacteria > Bacteroidota > Bacteroidia > Chitinophagales > Chitinophagaceae > JJ008. The sequence goes on from JAEUVM010000478.1 coordinate 22,735, forward strand.
ACCACATTGCCGAAGAGGAACTACGCATAGCACATACGGAACAGGAAAGCATCAGCAGCGAGGCGCTTTCCAATGTATCTGTAAAAGAAATACAAAGAATAATAAACACCCTTCCACCAGCCACGGCGGCAGTTTTTAACCTGTACGTGTATGAAGGATTTACCCATAAACAAATAAGCGAAGCCCTTGGCATTTCAGATGGCACCTCCAAATGGCATGTAAATGAAGGCAGACGCATTCTTAAAATCAAACTAGAACACTTTCTTAACCCAGCAGTGAAAACAAATGCAGACAGGAAATAACGATATGGACAAAAAGCTGCGGCAACTGGAAAACCAGTCATTGCCCGACCTCACCCGCCTCGACCAGCACTGGCAGCAGATGCGGCAGATGATTCAGCCGGCCATTGTGCCTGTGCCGAAAACTAAAAGCTGGCTCAGCAAATGGAAACTGTGGGTGGCAGCAGCCAGCATCCTTACCATTTTTACAGCCATTGTTTATACGATCGCCAACAGGAAAAAACAAGAGTCACCGGTGGTTAATGTTCAACCCGTACCCGCATTACCCAAAACCTTATCACCCGATACCATCTCAGTGCCGGTGGCTGCCGTTGCCACACCGGCCACAACGATCTCGACACAAAGGGGGCTTACAAGTCAGCGGTACAATCCGCCCGTTGCAGTACAGGTGACACCCGTGTTTACAGATACGGTTGCAAAAATACCTGCTGCAACAAACCAGCCGGCTAACAGCAAAAAGGAAACAGTAACGCTGGCTGGTTTTTTTAAACAATTAGAAAAGGAAACACAGGAGTTTGTCATAGATCCACGCAAAGACACACTCATCCATGGCAACAGCGGCACCACGCTTTTTATCCCGGCCCATACATTTGCCACTGCCAGCCTGGTCACCGTTCTCCTGAGAGAATATTATACCTATGAAGATATTATCACCAACAGGCTTACCACCTGTTCGGATAACAAACAACTGGTAACCGGTGGTATGCTCCATCTCTCCGCTTATTCAAATGGAAAAGAGGCAGGACTTGCAAGAGGTAAATCAATCCGCTGGTATGTACCCGATACCACAGCCGCTATGATGGATATGCAGTTATTTACCGGCCAGGTTACGGGCGGCAACCGTGAGCCAGGCTACGGATCGCTGTTCCTGCAGGGTGATTCATTGGTACCGGCAGACAACTGGTCTTTCGACCAGATAAACTGGATACCCCAACCCAGGATGTTCACGGCCGAAAACTTCCGGCCTATGGTAAAAGTGCTTGACCTGCGCAATGAACCATACTCCACTTACCAGTCAAAAAAAGGCCTGGTGGGACGATTCCTGATTGCAGGCAATTCCGAACTGGATGCTGCAGAGCTGAAGAAGGCGCTCATGGATAAATATGGTTATGCCAAAGTGATCCTGCGAAGAGAAAAAGACAGACACCGGCTTACAAAATTCAGGCGGCTGTTTTCTTCAAAAGATGCCTGGGTAAAAAAAGAAGGCCTCGGTGATTCGACGTGGGTATATCCTGAAGTGGCGAAAGCGTACCGCCTCACTCCCACCGATACCAGCAAACCAAACAGGATAGCAGCGGGTCAATGGGGCCGGTATAATATAAGTAACAGTTTTTCCAGGAATAACCAGGCGGTGGCTGATACCACTGCAAGCGGCGGTGTCAATTTTACCACGGCGCTGGCCGACCGTTTCAGCGTGGATATTTCAACCCTGGGCTGGATCAACTGCGACCGTTTTTATAATGACAAAAGAAATAAAATACCCTTTTACGTAGATCTGAAAGATACTGCCGCTAACTATTACACCTTCCTTGTGTTCGACAGGATAAAATCAATGATGCCCGGTGCAGTGAATGGCACAAAAGTGCTTTTCAGCCAGGTACCGGAAGGTGAAAAAGCCAGGATAGTATGTGTGGGCATAAAAGATGGTAAAGCCATCGCCGCTGTAGAACCGGTAGAACTGAACCGGGCTATGTTTACCGGGATGAAATTTGAAGAAACCAGTCCTGCCGCATTCCGTGAGCAGGCAGCCATGACAGACAAATAGGTTTTTGTATTTACACAGGTTGGTTTTGGTTATTTTTGCCGTTCAAACCGCAGGGAAGCCGGGATGAAGTTTTACCACTTCATCCTTCTGGCTCTGCGGTTAACTATATAATATGACCAACCCCCAACGATACCTGATCACCGCAGCACTGCCCTATGCCAATGGCCCCCTGCACATCGGCCATATATCCGGCTGCTATTTACCCGCTGATATTTATGTACGCTACCAGAAAGCACAGAAAAGAGACGTGGCTTTCATCTGCGCCAGTGATGAACACGGCGTACCCATTACCATCCGTGCCATGAAAGAAGGCATCACCCCGCAACAGGTGGTGGATAAATACCATGCGATGATGAAGGAATCATTTGATCAACTGGGTATTGCCTTTGATGTTTATTCAAGAACATCCGCCCCGGTGCATCATGAAACATCATC